>NZ_JBFVFE010000080.1:0-13811 GCF_052728615.1 Mariniflexile sp.
CCACCTCACAACCACCATAATAGCGTGTTCCTGGGTAGCCTTCTGCATATTTATTGGTCAATACAGAACCTGCTGCTTCCATAACTTGGTCGCTTACAAAATTCTCTGATGCAATAAGTTCAATACCATGTAATTGGCGTTCTTTCTCGGCTTGTATGAGTTCAAAAATTTGTTCGTCGCGTTGCATAAAAATTGTTTCTTGTTAAATATTCGGCAAAAATAGGAAATAGATTAGTTAAATTCATCAAAAAACATATATTTACCATTAAGTTTTTAACCAATTTATCAACGTTTAAAAGAAACCTAATTTTTTTGTGTTTTATTCCATTAGAATGAAAAAAATGTGTAGGTTTGAACATAATTCAAAAACAAACAAACATTCAGTTATGCCATTATCAGCTAACAATCCAGATAGAAAATCGTGGTTACACGTCGATAAAAACTCCGATTTCCCGATACAGAATATCCCCTTCGGTGTATTTTTAACGCGTGATGATATTATTACCATTGGAACCCGAATTGGTGATACCGCCATCGATTTGGGCGCTTTGCACCAATTGGGTTATTTTAATGGCATTCCTTTAACCGATGACATTTTTCTTCAAGACACGCTAAACGATTTTATTGCCGACGGCAGAAAAACATGGCGCGCCGTTAGAAACCGGATCGCCCAAATATTTGACAGCAACAACGATACATTAAAACAAAACAAAAGCCATAAGGAGATTGTGCTTTTCAGATTGGATGAAATTGAAATGCAATTACCAGTACAGATTGGCGATTATACCGATTTTTATTCAAGCATTGAACACGCTACCAATGTAGGTGCTATTTTTAGAGACCCCGATAATGCCTTATTGCCTAACTGGTTGCACATTCCGGTGGCGTATCATGGGCGAAGTTCTTCCATAATTCCTTCCGGCATTCCGGTTCACAGACCCAACGGGCAAACGTTGCCAAACGGTGCTGAAGTGCCCGTTTTTGGACCGAGTAACATGGTGGACTTTGAACTGGAAATGGCATTTATAACCACCGTTGCCAACGATTTAGGGGAATCCATTCCTGTTGAAGAAGCCGAAGAATACATTTTTGGCTTGGTACTATTGAACGATTGGAGCGCACGCGATATCCAAAAATGGGAATATGTACCACTCGGCCCTTTTTTGGCTAAAAATTTTGCAACGTCCATTTCTCCTTGGATCGTTACCTTGGATGCTTTGGAACCCTATCGTGTTGAGGGACCAAAACCTATAAAACCGCAATTGGATTATCTGAAATACAAAGGGAAAAAGAGTTTCGACATCAATTTAGAAGTGGCGATTAGACCAAGTGGTGCCAAAGAAACTGTTGTTTGCAAGACTAATTTCAAACATCTGTATTGGAATATGGCGCAACAATTGGCACATCATACGGTTAACGGCTGTCCTATTAATTCTGGCGATATGATGGGCAGTGGCACTATTTCTGGCCCAACGCCCGATTCTTACGGCTCTATGCTGGAACTTAGTTGGAAAGGTGAAAAACCCATTAAAATGAAGGACGGTAGCGAGCGAAAATTTGTCAATGATGATGATACGGTGATTATGCGCGGACATTGTGAAAAAGACGGTACACGGATTGGTTTTGGCGAAGTGTCCACTAAACTACTTCCTGTTTTTAAGAAAAAATAAACCGCCATTTCGGGAAATGAAGAACGAATGACTAAGTAATCTTATGAGATGTACCGTCATTGCGAGGAACGACGCAATCTCTTAAAATAGAAACTAAAAGTTTACTAAAACTCTCTTTTAACAGATTTCTTCGTCGTACCTCCTCATAATGATGTTAAATTTCATATTACAAAACCTACTTTTAACATAAATTAAATCATTTTGTCGTATTTATTAGCATTTCATCTGCTGTTTTAGTAATTTGGCACTCTTATTGGAATACCACCCAAATAAACCAAACACAGAGACCATGATTAGAACATTACTCGCCACAGTACTTATTGCTTGCATCCTATCATGCAGCACCAGCAAACAAATTGAAAAATCGTTAAGCGTTGGTAATTATGACCAAGCCATTTACGATGCTATTGGTAAACTACGCACCAATAAGGACAAAAAAGGAAAATCCGATTTTATCGTCATGCTTCAGGAGGCTTACAATAAGGCGAACGAACGCGATTTAACCACCATTGATTTCATGAAAAAGGATAACAATCCTGAAAATTACTTGCGTATTTATGATATGTATGTGGGCTTGAATCGACGTCAGGAAACCATAAAACCACTTTTACCATTGGCGATTAATGGCAGAACGGTTAAATTCGATTTAAAGGATTTTTCCAGCGACATCATCAAATTTAAAAATGATGCATCTTTACAAATCTATAACAATGCATCGGCTCTTTTAAAATCTCAAAACAAAATGGATTTCAGACAAGCCTTTGACATGTTTAAAGACATTGAAGACATCAATCCTAATTACAAAGATGTGCGAAACCTTATGGAAGTAGCTCATAATAAAGGTACTGATTTTGTTTTGGTGGATATGTTTAATGATACCCGAAAAACCATCCCAACACGATTGGAAGACGATTTGCTGAATTTTAGCACCTACGGACTCAATAATCTATGGACCGTTTACCACAACAATCCTGTTAATGAGGTAAATTACGATTACAATATGCGTGTTAATTTGAGAGACATCAACATATCGCCCGAGCAAATAAAGGAACGACAAATTATAAAAGAACAACAAATTATAGATGGCAAAAAAGATTTATTGGATGCGAAAGGCAATAAAGTAAAAGACAGTCTCGGAAAAACCATACAAGTAGATAAAATGATAACCGTACGTTGCGAATACTACGAAAGCACGCAGTTTAAATCGGTGCAAGTGGCAGGCAATGTAGAGTATGTAAACTTAAACACCAAGCAACTGGTGGATGCATTTCCGGTAACCAGCGAATTCGTGTTTCAACATATTTTTGCAACCTCACGCGGTGATAGACGCGCATTGGAAGCCACATTGCTACCTTTTTTAAATAATAGACGTGTGCCCTTCCCCTCCGAAGAGCAAATGATTTACGACACAGGCGAAGATTTAAAACAGCAGCTTAAACAGATTATAAATTCTTATAAGCCAAAATAGGTAAAAAGGCCTCGTAGGGAGCAAAGCTTAATGAAATGAACGCTGACAACTGCGACTGGATACTGGAAAATTCTTCTCTCGCAAAGGCGCAAAGGTCATATTTAAAACTAAATCCTAAGGCTGATACTGAATACTGCGACTAAAAACTACTCCCGACGGTATTTTTTGGTTTCTTCAAAAACGTGTTCTAAAATCGCTTTATCCTGATCGGTAAATTCAATATGGCGTCTCGACATAACAACTTCCGCAACTTCAAATGCTTTTTTAGTCAAATAGGTAGTAAAGCCACCGTTTCCTCCCCAGCTAAAGCTAGGAACGAAATTTCTTGGGAAACCACTCCCGAAAATATTGGCACTGACACCTACAACGGTTCCTGTATTGAACATGGTATTGATACCGCATTTACTATGATCGCCCATCATGAGTCCACAAAATTGCAATCCGGTTTTGGCAAAACTTTCCGTTTGGTAATCCCATAGCCTCACTTCGGCATAATTATTCTTTAAATTGGAATTATTGGTGTCTGCCCCTAAATTGCACCACTCGCCCAAAACAGAATTCCCTAAAAAGCCCTCGTGCCCTTTATTGGAATTCTGGAAAATTACCGAATTATTTATTTCGCCTCCCACTTTACTATGGGGGCCGATGGTAGTTGGCCCATAAATTTTAGATCCCATTTTAACAATGGCCCCATCACATAATGCAAAAGGTCCGCGAATTAAACTGCCTTCCATAATTTCGGAGTTTTTACCAATATAAATGGGTCCTTTGGTAGCGTTAAGTGTTACAAATTCCAAGGTAGCACCTTCTTCAATAAAAATATTCTCTGCAGCCATTACATTGTTACTGGAAGGAATGGGTTGTGACCTTCTCCCGTTCGTCAATAAGTTAAAATCTTCTTGAATCGCTTCTCCGTTTTTTGAGAAAATATCCCATGTATGCTCAACTTTAATAACATCGTCATTAAACTCAATAGCTTCATAGGCATCAAAATCAACTTCCTCTTGGGAATCTTTAGAAAAAAAAGCGATGACATCCTCATCTTTAAAAATGGCCTGGTTTTCTGTTAAATCCTTTATCATTTCCACCAATTCCAAGTTTGGCAGATACGAAGCGTTGATCATCACGTTTTCATCCATTTCCACCATTGGGTATTTATCTGACAAATAGTCTTCTGTAACCGTGGTGGTTGTGGAATCTAAAAATGCTTCCCACTTTTCACGAATGGTTAAAATTCCAATGCGTATATCGGCAACCGGTCGCGTAAAAGTAATGGGCAGTAAATTGTTGCGCGAAGGACCATCAAAAAGAATGTAGTTCATAAAATGGGTTTATGAGTTTATCGGTTTATAAGTTTAAAATGTTTTACTCAAAACGTAAAACTTAGTGTTAATCTATTCAAAAGTAGGCTAATTGTACAAAATAAAAAAGCCTTCAATATAAATATGAAGGCTTTGTATAATGGTTTTGATACGCTTATTTACTAAACTTAGCGTATTTGTTTTTGAATTTATCAATACGACCGGCAGTATCAATTAATTTAGATTTACCAGTGTAATATGGATGGGAGGTTCTAGAAATCTCCATTTTGATAAGTGGATACTCAACACCCTCAACATCTAAAGTTTCATTTGTAACTGCCGTAGATTTAGTTAAAAACACTTCTTCGTTAGACATGTCTTTAAACGCTACCAATCTATAATTTTCTGGATGTATACCTTTTTTCATCGTACCTATTATTTTATTCTTTTACTTTTAAACGATTTAACATCGAACATGCCTAATCATTAAAAGCTCTTATTCTTTTCAATTTTAGAAGTGCAAAAATAAGCATTTTTTACAATTGTACAATACTTTTTAATATTTTTATTTTTTAAAAAATTGTCACGAATTTGTATCTTTGGATACTTATCAATTAACTAACATATTAATCACAAAATTATGGAAAAATCTTTAAAGTCTATCGCTACTAATTACGGACTGTATTTAGGCGTTTTGTTAGCATTCTTAACAGTAGTATCGTATGCTGTAAACTTAGAATTACTAACGAACATGTGGTACGGAATATTTATTTTAGTTGCTATTATTGCTTTTGGAATTGTTTCTGTTGCAAAAACCAAACAAGCGCAAAACGGATTTGCAACGTTTAAAGAAGCTTTTACTTCCTATTTCATTACTGTTTTAATAGGTTTGGCTATCAGCACGCTGGTTTCATACTTATTGTTCAATTTTATTGATACGGAAGCAGCTACTGTTCTAAAAGAAAAAACAATTGAAAAAACGGTAAGCATGATGGAAGGTTTTAACACCCCTAAAGAAGTGATTGCTCAAGCTGTTGAAAATATTGAATCTCAAGATCAATTTTCAATATTGAACATTTTAAAAGGATTGGCCGGTTACATAGTGTTATTTAGTATTATTGGACTCATTGTTGCCGCCGCCATGAAAAAAAGTAATCCTGACACGGAATAAATTCTGTATTTTTGAAGCAACAACTTTTTGAAAGCTTTATAAATGAATATATCAGTAGTTATACCGCTACTTAACGAACAAGACTCATTAACGGAATTACATGATTGGATCGCAAATGTGATGCAATCCAATCAGTTTTCTTATGAAATTATTTTTATTGATGATGGCAGTACCGACGATTCTTGGAAGATAATCTCCCAATTGGCATCTACAAACAAAAGCGTTAAAGGCATTCGGTTTTTAAAGAATTTCGGAAAATCGCAAGCGCTTCATGCGGGTTTTGAAAAAGCCATGGGCAACGTGGTTATTACCATGGATGCCGATTTACAGGACAACCCAGACGAAATTCCCGAGCTATATAATATGATAGCTAAAGATGGGTTCGATTTGGTTTCGGGCTGGAAAAAAGTACGTTATGACTCTGTGGTATCCAAAAACTTACCCTCAAAATTGTTCAATTGGGCGGCGCGAAAAACTTCTGGCGTCCATTTAAACGACTTTAATTGTGGCTTAAAAGCATACCATATAGATGTGGTTAAAAACATTGATGTTAATGGCGAAATGCACCGCTACATTCCCGTTTTGGCAAAAAATGCTGGCTTTGGCAATATAACCGAAAAAGTGGTGCAGCACCAAGCGCGTAAATATGGTGTTACCAAATTTGGCGTCAACCGCTTTATACACGGCTTTTTAGACCTGATAACCATTTGGTTTTTGTCCCGTTTTGGCAAACGTCCCATGCATTTATTCGGTTCGCTGGGGTTTATCATGCTAACCATCGGTTTCGGTTTCGCCCTCTATCTGGGCATCGATAAATTGTACCTAAACCCAAGTGGAAGGCTTTTAACCCAACGTCCTCAGTTCTACTTATCGCTTTCTACCATGATAATTGGCACACAATTTTTTGTAGCAGGATTTCTAGGCGAAATTATTTTACGAACCAAAAAAGATAAAAAACTCTATTTGGTTAAAGAGGAATTGAATTTAAATTAATAAATTTAAAAAAGTTTCATTTTGAGTTCGCCTTATGCGTTAGGGATTACAGCGGCATCCTTTTGGTTTTTCTTAAAAAAACCAAAAGATACAGCGGAAAGCCCGACCCGGTTCCTGAACTTGTTTCAGGATAAAGGTAACGCCCAACTTCAAAATTACGACTTTTACAAAATTATTTTATCGCAATTGTTTACTTTTGAAACCATATACTTTTAAGACATTATGATACACATTGAACCAAAAATTTTAGAACGCATCAACACTTGGCTAACCCCCACTTTTGATGAAGAAACTCAATCTATTATTAAAAATAGTATTGCAAGCAACCCTAAAGACATTCAGGAAAGTTTTTATAAAGACCTGGAATTTGGAACCGGTGGTATGCGTGGTGTTATGGGTGTTGGTACCAACCGCATCAATAAATACACGCTTGGAAAAAGCACGCAAGGCTTAAGCAATTATCTTAAAAAAGCGTTCCCCAACGAAACCCCTAAAGCGGTTATTGCTTACGATTGCAGACATAATAGCAAAACACTTGCAAAAGTGGTGGCGGACGTGTTTTCGGCTAATGGTATTGAAGTCTATTTGTTTGAGGATTTACGTCCTACCCCAGAATTATCGTTTGCCGTAAAACATTTAAATTGCCATTGTGGTATTGTTTTAACGGCTTCACACAATCCGCCGGAATATAACGGTTATAAAGTGTATTGGCAAGATGGCGGTCAATTGGTACCGCCTCAGGATAATGAAATTATAAACGTGATTGATAACTTAAATTATACCGATATAAAATTCAATCCCAACAATGCCTTAATACATTATATAGGTAAAGAAGTTGACGATGCTTTTATTACGGAATCTGTAAAAAATGCCAGTTTTAACACCTCAAAAGAAGCCAAGGATAATTTAACCATTGTTTTTACATCGCTTCACGGTACATCCATTACCGCAGTTCCAGAAACCTTAAAACGTGCAGGATTTAAAAATGTGCATATTGTAAAGGAACAAGAAGTGCCTGATGGCGATTTCCCAACCGTGAAATCCCCAAACCCCGAGGAACCCGCAGCCTTAAAAATGGCTTTGGAACTGGCTGAAAAAGTAAATGCCGATATTGTTATTGGTACAGACCCGGATTGCGACCGTTTGGGTGTTGCGGTACGGAATTCAGAAAACAAATTACAGTTGCTTAACGGAAATCAAACCATGTTAATGATGACCGATTTCTTATTAAAACATTGGAAAGCTACTGGAAAAATTAAGGGAAAAGAGTTTATTGCTTCTACCATCGTTTCTACACCTATGCTTAATAAATTAGCCGATTCTTATGGTGTTGATAGCAAAATTGTATTGACTGGTTTTAAATGGATAGCTAAACTGATTAAAGATTTCCCAGAACTTGATTTTGTTGGTGGTGGCGAAGAAAGTTTCGGTTACATGGTGGGCGATTTTGTTCGTGATAAAGATGCGGTGACCTCCACCCTTTTGGCATGTGAAATTGCAGCACAAACAAAAGCCAATGGCAGTTCTTTTTATGATGAACTTTTGAATCTTTATGTGAAACATGGTCTTTACAAAGAAAAATTGGTGTCGTTAACTAAAAAAGGGATTGAAGGTGCACAAGAAATCACTCAAATGATGATTGATGCACGCGAAAATCCGTTTAAAGTGGTTAATGGCTCTAAAGTTTTAAAAATTGAGGATTACGATTTATCCATTTCAAAAAACATACAAACCGGGAAAGAGAGTACACTTGATATTCCGAAATCCAACGTGATTATATATTATTTGGAAGGTGGCAGTCAAGTGGCTTTAAGACCGAGTGGTACCGAGCCAAAAATAAAATTTTATGTGAGTGTGAATACGGATTTGAAATCGAAAGCGGATTTTGGTAAAACAGAGGCGCAATTGGATGCTAAAGCTGATGCGATTTTGAAGGATATGAAGTTGATTTGATTGGGTTTGGTTTTTTTTATGGGCAATAGGTAATAGGTGTAAACGTGTTGGAAACAAACTGAAAAAAAATGAGCGAAGACAAAAAAAAGAACCAAATTGATATTTTCAAATCAGTAAAGTCGGATGCCTTAAATGAATTGACACCTGAGATTTTGGAAACTGGTTTTGATTTACTCATTGAATCAGAAGCTTTAAAAGACATACCTGTATTTGGAATTGGATTTAAAACTTATAGTATTTATAAGAAAATAACGGAATCTTTTTTTACGAAAAAACTACTAAAATTTCTATATGAATTAAAAGATATTCCTCTATCGAAAAGAGAGGGATTTATTGCGGAACTTGAATCGAAAAATGAAACGGAGAAAGCTGGAGAGAAACTGCTAGTAACTTTGAATAGATTAAATGAAGTTGACAAAGCCACTATAATTGGAAAACTGTTAAAGAAAGCTATTTTAGGTAAAATCACATTCGATAACTTCAAAAGATTAACTCATATAATCGACAATACTTATTTGGAAGATTTGGAATCACTTAAAAATAACGAGTATTTACGAAACATAAATGATGACATAAAATCAAATCTTCATCAAGTTGGTTTGTTAAATCAATCAATTAAAGATAACAGAAAACACGAAGAATATAAATTTAAGCAAACTGGAAGTAGAGAGATAATTCCCGCTACCTTTGAATATAAACTGAATTCTTACGGTAGAATTTTAATCGAAAATGGATTTGACTAATATTAATAAATGCTGTGTATTCTAAATTCGTCTAAACATTTGGATGCAGTCTATTTTTTTTCCGTTTGGTTATATTTTATAAATTAGTTACTTATCCACGCGATTAATACACAAATACGTTTTGGATGATTCTACAAGCCATAACGTTAGAACAAAATGATAAAAATAAATTAGGGATAAATAAGAGTTAGATATGGATTTTTTTACAATTTTAATAATAGCAGTAGTTATTGGATTTTTTATTGGAATAGTCATAATAGTTAACAATGTTCAGCATAAAAATAAGTCTAAAGAAGTTTTTAAAAACCTTCCAAATTTTAATGCAACCGATAAATATCTTTCAACTACATCAGGGGTGTCTATTGGTTATGATAGTAATAGAAAAAAAATATGCTTATTGGTTGACCATAAAGGAAAATTATATGAATACAAAGATATTATTCAAAGTGAACTTGATATTGATGGAGAAACTGTATTAAAACAATCAATAACTGGAACACTTGGGCGTTCACTTGTTGGAGGTGTTCTTGGTGGTGGAGTAGGAGCAATTATTGGAGGAACTACAGGTTCAAAAAAAGGAAAAGAGAAAATAAAAAATATCGACCTAAAAATAACTGTTAATAATGCTCAACATCCTGTATATCGCATAAATTTCATGAATACCGAGACAGAAAAAGGAAGTTTTATTTATAGCATGGGTTATGTAGAGGCAGAAAAATGGCACGGTATTGTTACAACTCTAATTAAACAAGCAGAAATAGAACAGAATAATGTAATTCAAACTTCCCCAAATTCACAATCGGTTGCTGATGAACTTCTTAAATTAAAGAATCTATTAGATTCTGAAGTTATTTCACAGACAGAATTTGATGCTGAAAAGAAAAGACTTTTGAATTAATAAAAGCCTATAACACCGTATAAAAATACTAACGGTTTTTTTGCTTGTTCCAAAATTGTTTTTGTGCTTGCTTGCTTCCGATTTTTCTTCTTAAAAATCCTAATTGACAAAAACATTATGCATACCATATTCATAAAATAACAAAAAACCTCAAATTTCTTATCACATCAAAAAGTTATGATAAGAAAACGCGATTATCTTATCATAATGAATTACATTTGTAAAGAAAATTTGCTTTTCTATACATAATGGAAACTGGACACTTAAAAAAATTACCTCTAAAGCAAGACGTTGAAACGAAAAAAGTTCTGAAAAAACTAGCTTCGGCGCATAGGGCTTTGGCGGAGTTAAAAGGCATTGTTTCCAGCATCCCTAACGAACATATTTTGATAAATACTTTAGGACTCCAAGAGGCTAAAGATAGTTCTGCTATTGAAAATATCATAACAACCCACGACGACATATTTAAAGCCGAGTTAAATCTTGAAGGATTTAAATCTTCAAATGCAAAAGAAGTTCAAAACTATATTTCAGCATTAAAAAAAGGCTTTGCTTTTATTAAAAAGAAAAACATATTAACAATAAATGACATCATTGCCATCCAATCAGAATTAGAGAAAAACAATGCTGGATTCAGAAAAGTTCCGGGAACTGCCTTAAAAAATGCAACAACTGGAGCCGTTATATATACGCCTCCCCAAGATTACGACACCATTTTAGATTTAATGGGAAATTTGGAACTATACATCAACGATGAGAGTATGTCCGAATTCGATACCTTAGTCAAAATGGCCATAATTCATTTTCAGTTTGAAAGTATCCATCCTTTTTATGATGGAAATGGAAGAACGGGGCGCATTATCAATGTTTTATATTTAGTAATGAACGATTTGTTGAATTTACCAATTCTATATTTAAGTCGTTATATTATTGAACACAAAGCCGATTATTATAGCTTTTTACAGGAAGTTAGAGAAACCGATAATTGGGAAAATTGGATTTTATACATGTTGGAAAGTGTGGAACAAATCTCGAAAGAAACCATTGTGCTTATTGGAAAAATAAGAGATTTAATATATGAATATAAAAATATTTTGAGAATGGACTACAAGTTTTATAGCCAAGATTTGCTAAATAATTTATTTAAACATCCCTATACAAAAATCGAGTTTATTGAAAACGATTTAGGGGTTTCAAGAATTACAGCTTCAAAATATTTGAATCAATTGGCAAACGATAACATTCTTAAAAAAGAAAAATTAGGCACCGGAAATTATTATGTTAACGAGAAATTAATTAAAATTCTAACTCTAAAAGATTAGTTACTTTTGCCAAACCGTTTTTTAAACAGACAAATCCAATTTAATGAAACAATTTTTTAATATTTTAAAATATGCCAAACCATATAAAAAATATGCTTTGGGCCATATTTTATCAAACATTCTGTATGCTTTATTTGGCGCATTATCGTTTGTTGCATTAATACCGATGCTCGATATTTTATTCGAAAAAAACCAAGCAAAACCCATAGTTAAACCTATTTATGAAGGTATTTCATCGTTAAAGGATTTTTACAAAGATTATCTTTCCTATCAAGTAAACCTGTTTGCAGAAAACGATCCTCAAAAGGCATTGCTTTTAGTGGTGTCTTTAATTATAGGTTTATTTCTCTTAAAAAACATTTTCGGTTATTTGGCCAACTATTTCATGGTTTTTTTAAGAAATGGTGTAGTACGCGATTTACGGAATGCCGTTTACAAAAAAACAGTGGAATTACCATTATCCTATTTTTCTGAACAAAAAAAAGGAGATATTATGTCGCGGGTAACAAATGATGTTGCCACCCTTCAATATTCCATGTTACCTGTATTGGAACTTATAGCCAGAGAGCCTTTAACGATTATTTTCACCATCATCATGATGGTAATCATAAGCGTAAAATTGACCTTGTTTGTTTTTGTCTTTATCCCCATATCGGGAATCATAATTTCTAGAATAGGTAAAAGCTTAAAAGGGAAATCCGATCGGGTTCAAAAAGAATCAGGCATTATTTTATCCATTTTAGAAGAAACCTTGACCGGATTGCGCATTATCAAAGGTTTTAATGCCGAGGAAAAATTTGATATTAAATTTCAGGAATCCTCTATGCGTTCTTACCACTTTTCAAATAAATTGTTCAATCGTCAAAATTTAGCATCACCAGCCAGTGAGTTTTTAGGGATTTTGGTCATTTCCATTTTATTATGGTATGGTGGGCAATTGGTACTTGTAGATAATTCCCTTGACGGCAGTTCTTTCATTGCCTATATGGGGCTCGCCTACAATATTATGGTGCCTGCAAAAGCCATTTCCAGAGGGCTTTACAATATTAAACAAGGTGATGCTGCCGCAGAGCGCATCCAGGAAATTATTGATACCCCCAATCCTTTAAAAGATAAAGAAAATGCGCTTGTTAAAACTGGTTTCGATTCAGAGATTGTGTTTGACAACATTTCTTTTAAATATGAAAATGAATACGTTTTAAAGAATTTTTCGTTGACCATTCCCAAAGGAAAAACCGTAGCGTTGGTGGGGCAATCCGGAAGTGGAAAATCTACCATTGCCAACCTTATCACTCGTTTTTATGATGTGAACAAAGGACGTATTTTAATTGACGGCATTGATATTCGCGATTTAACCACAAAATCTTTACGGGATCAATTGGGCATTGTAACCCAAGATGCCATTCTTTTTAATGAGAGTATTAAAAACAATCTTAAAATAGGAAAAGAAGAAGCTACGGATGATGAAATCATCGAAGCCCTAAAGATTGCCAATGCTTGGGAATTTGTTAAGGAGTTACCCAACGGCATTGAAACCAATATTGGTGATTCTGGAAATAAATTATCGGGCGGACAAAAACAGCGTTTAAGTATTGCACGCGCTGTACTTAAAGGCCCACCTATTATGGTTTTGGATGAAGCAACCTCAGCATTGGATACGGAAAGCGAACGCTTGGTACAGGTAGCTTTGGAAAACATGATGAAAAACAGAACCTCCATCGTTATTGCCCACAGGCTTTCCACCATTCAAAATGCGGATGAAATTGTGGTTTTGAATAAAGGTGAAATTGTTGAAAAAGGAAAACATTCCGAACTCATAGTGGAAAATGGTGTTTACAAAAAACTAGTGGATATGCAAAGTTTTGAATAGTAAGCAGAGTTTCATACTTGTCCGGCAAAGAACCAAGACCGCTTCGCTAGTTTAACTAATGACTGGCTCTTAAACATTTTTATCGAACTACAATGGCAGAAGTTATAAAACCAAAAAAGGATAGAGATTTGGGGCTGCTATCCTTTTTTTTGTCCATTGTTAGATTTGGGGCAAACTAACAACATAAGTAGGTTTCTGTTACAAACATATACCAAAAAACCCTAACGTACAAGAAAAAATGTATTTAATCGTATTTTTAATGTATTTTATCGATTATATCTTTATAATTTATTGATTTTCAGCTATTTGATTTTTAACAAAAAATATGGAAAAAATCGATTAAACTGTAACTAATCAGTTTTCAAACTGAAATTCATTTTTAGCGATAAGTTTCAACGCTTCTGATACGTTCATTCCATTTT
>NZ_JBFVFE010000081.1:0-13787 GCF_052728615.1 Mariniflexile sp.
TCATAAAAGCAAAAAATGGAACAGAATCGTCAAATTATGTCAAAATGCTGCATAATGGGAAATTTGTCGTACACCCTTCCATATGACCATTAAAAAAACAAATATTATCTATATATGAAACTTCCATAACGAGTTTTTGATACCCAACGGAATGATTATATGGAAGTCCCGATAGCTATCGGGATGACCGTTAAAAAACAATAAAATTAAACACATGAAAATTTATCAAATTTTATCAACACTAATTAAATATGCTGGCCATTTGATAATTTTTAACGAAATTGCCCAACAAAGAAATAATCTCTATGGCATCTGATAAATTAAAGAATATAAAAACTGAATTGCTTTCAAAGCAATTTTACACATTAAACAAACTTACTTTCGATTACCAATTGAGCAATGGAACATGGGTAACCCAAGTACGGGAATGTTATGATAGAGGTGATGGTGCCGGTATTTTACTTTATAATAAAGAACGGGGAACCATTATTTTAACCAAACAGTTTAGAATGCCCACTTTTTTAAATGACAATAAAGATGGTATGCTGATTGAAGTTTGTGCTGGTATGTTGGACAGGGACAACCCCGAAGCTTGCATTATTAGAGAGACTGAAGAGGAAGTTGGTTACCGACTAAAAAAAGTTAAAAAAGTGTTTGAGGCTTACACATCGCCTGGGGTAATGACCGAAAAAATGCATTTTTTTATTGGCGAATATACCGATGCCATGAAAGTAAACGATGGTGGCGGACTGGAAAGCGAGCATGAGGATATTGAAGTATTGGAACTACCTTTTAAACAGGCTATTGAAATGCTGAACAGCGGAAAAATCCATGATGCAAGAACCATTATATTATTGCAATATGCTCAAATACATCAATTACTGTAATTTTTTGACGAAGCACCATCAACTTTCATGTGCTTCAATAAAATCGGTAATTAAATAGGTAATCAACTTTCCAACCTGGGTTTCTGTTTTTTTTGTGGGAGCCGCTTCGCAGATGTGCAAATAGCGCGCATTTTCATGTTTTGCAAAAAAACTAACAAAACTACGCGCTTTATTAACGCTGAAACCGCTTGGGGTCATGGCACTACTGGGTATGTTTTCAATGGCATCACAATCCAATTCAATACCAAAAGGGGTGTCCGATATATGGTTTAAGGCGTTTTGAAGTTCTTCTCTAAACTTCAACTCTTTGCCAACAGCCAAATCCTCAAACATATTATATTTTATTAATTTGAACTTTTTAAAGGATTTGAACAAGGTATCAGAGGTATAGTTTCTATGCAACCCGAAAATAAAATACTTGCTTAAAAACCCTTCCGCGTAAGCGTAGCTAAAACCGTTGCCGCTATGGCGCCCTTCTTCAGGCCTAAAATCGGAATGTGCATCAAAATTTACAACGTTGATGGCCTTTTTTAAAGCTAGGCCAGTACCTTTAATATTGCCATAGGCATTGTTATGGCCACCACCTATAATAATGGGTATTTTTCCGGCAGATACTATTTGGTAAATAATATGGGTAACATGTTTGTCCATATCATTTACCATATTTCTGGCTTTTTTGATGCTTTTCTTTTTTGTGGCATCGAGTTCGGAAATTTTTGATAATTCTTCCGTAAAATCCAAATGTCCTAAAATAAGAACCTTATCTGCCCGAGTAAACTCATTGCTTTGAATGTTCAACATGATTTTTAAAGTAGCGTCCCAAGCTTTTGACGTACCCGTTTTACCATAATTTGCATACACGCCAACATCTTCGGGCAAACCAATTATTACATGTGTAACATCCAAATTTAAAAGTTGGCCGTATATATTGGAAATGCTGGACAATATTTGGATATGTTCACCAAATTTGGATTCGCCTAGGCGTTTGTTTAGTAACCCATTTAAAGCAGAAGTGTTAAATAAAACCAGTTTGTCCATAAAAAATATATAATTTTGAAAACTAAAATACATTATTATTTATTTATAGCATTGAAAAACAGAAACTATTAAAACCAAAAAAATTTAAAATTAAAAACAAGAAAACATGGAAAACAACAAAAGTAGTATGGGCCTTAAAGTAGCATTGGGAATTGCTTTAGTATTATTTTTAGGAACTGCATTTTACACGATGAATTTGTACAAAAGCAGCGAAAAAGTTCAGAAAGATTTATCTGAGCAAAAGCAATTGGTAATGAACGATTTAAATGCGATGGCAAAACAATATGATGTGGCCATTAGCGAAAACGAAGTGGCCAACGAGGATTTGATAGAGGCAAGATCTCGTATTCAAGGATTGATCGATTCATTAAAAATTTCTGAAACCAACGTAAAAAGTTTATGGAGCTACAAACAAAAATATGCCTCTCTTCAAAAAGAAATGGATGTTTTGTTAGCTGAAAACGATAAATTGAAAATCCAGAATTCTTATTTAGCAACTTCTTTGGATAGTACACGGGTTCGTTTGGAAGAGCGTACAATATTTACCGATTCTTTATTGATCCAAAACAATGCTTTGGCAGAAGTGGTTTCAAATGCTGCGGTTTTGGGCGCCGTTAACATGAAAGGATTTGGAGTTATTGAAAGGACTTCGGGTAAATTGATACCAACCGAAAGAGCAAGTCGTACTGATAAAATTAGGGTTTGTTTTACGGTAGCTAAAAATAAATTGGTTAAAGGTGGTAATCAAGAATTGTATGTTCAGGTCATCGACCCAAAAAACAATACCCTAGGTTTAAATGAGCAAGCATATTTTGGTGATAAAACATTGAATTACAGTATTATTAGTAAGTTTAATTACGAAAATGCCAACTTGGACATTTGTGAATTCGTAGCATCAAAAGGGAAAGCTGAATTTGAAAAAGGGCGTTACGTTGTAAACGTTTTTAATGCAAAGGATTTAGTAGCTACATCCGTTTTTACTTTAAAATAAACGGCATATAACACTTAAATGCTAAACCTCAAGTTTTAATGCTTGAGGTTTTTTTTTATTGAATAACTTTACCATTTAAAATAACGGTTTCAATATGGTTTCCCACAAATGCATAAGGTAAATAATTGTAGCTGGGAATTGGTTTGGTAATCATAACATGGGCTTTTTTTTCTTTGGAAATACTGCCGTATTCATTTGGAATCCCCATGGCGTAAGCTCCATTTATGGTGGCAGCATTTATAGCTTCTTCAGGAGACATCCTCATTTTAATGCACGCAGTACTTACCACAAAATTTATGTTGCCACTACTAGGGGAGCAACCCGGATTATAATTGGTTGCGAGCGCTAAAGATAAACCCGAATCAATTATTTTTCGAGTGGGTGTATAAGGAATGCCTAAAAAATTAGGAGCATGCAGGCAGTGAAACGGGCATGGCATTGCTATTTTTCAGATGTCAATCCCTGTTTTTTCCCTGAGGAAAGAAAAATAGCAGTCTATACAGCATTAAAATAACGTGAATAATGGACAACCCTTCTGAGCCAAAAATGTCCCTTCCCCAACCCTAAATGGTGATACATTTTCTGCATTTAAGGAATTTTTCCACCCATTAGGGAGGGGAAAAAGAAAAATCCAATCTTAATTTTCTTATCCGTTATTCACGTTAAAATATCCTTTTTCACAAAAACCGCAGAAACCTCATTTCCTTACCAAATACTTTTAAAACAGAGATATCCCGTACTTGCAGCAGTTGTTTTATGTTTATAATCGATATTGTCATTATAAAATTGTGATAACGCCGTTAAAACTATAAATTTAATGACAAAAATTAGAAATAGATGCAAATTATAGGATTAATAGGAGGGATAACCCCACAATCTACCATTATGTATTATCAAGTGTTGAATGGTTTGGCAAGCGACCGTTTTGGCGATCCGCATTCATGCAAGGTAATTATTAATTCGGTTGATTTTGCTGAAATAGCTGGTTTACAAAAACAAAATCGCTGGGATTTGTTGGATGGTCTTATGGCAGAAGCAGCTAAAAGTCTTGAAGCCGCAGGTGCAAAATGCATTTTAATTTGTGCCAATACCATGCATTTAACTGTTGATGCCGTTAAAAATGCGGTGTCAGTTCCTGTAATCCATATCGCGGAAGCTACCAGTGAACAAATTCAGCTGAAAAAATTAAAGACTGTGGCACTTTTAGGAACGAGATACACCATGGAGAAAGATTTTTTTATAAATATTTTGGCCTCTTTTGGTATAAAAGCGCTAGTGCCAAACCTTGAGGATAGAAATAAAATTCACGATATTATTTATTCTGAACTATCAAAAGGGCTGCTATTAGATGCATCTAAACAAATTTATTTGCAAATAATGGATAAATTGGTTGAAGAAGGGGCAGAAGGCGTAATTTTAGGATGTACAGAAATACCTTTGTTGATAAAACAAGCGGATGTTTCCGTACCCGTTTTTGATACGACCACCATTCATGCTACCAAAGCATTTAATTTGTCTTTAAATTTATGAGTAAAAGTGCTTCGCATGTAGATTTTCTAAACTCTTTCAGTGGGATTTCAGAAGAAATTATTGGAGAGCTTACAAAAATTTCTGAGTTCAGAAAAATCAAATCAGGAACACAGATAGTTAAATTAAATGAGGTGCCATCTAAAGTTTATATGTTGGTATCCGGAGTTGTTAGATGTTACTTGATAACGGAATCAGGAAAAGAATTCAATAAAAGTTTTTATCTGCCTTTTGGTTTTTTTGGACCCTTAACCGCTTTGATCAAAAGAAAAGCCTGTTTATTTGTTTTTGAAACACTTACCGATTGTCAATTATATGAAGTTGATTATTATAAACTAATGAACTTATGTAAACTGGATAAATCAGTTAATATGCTGTATTCTAAAGTTTTGGAAGCAATATATATAATGTATGAAAAGCGCTTGATAGCATTGATTTCATTGGGTGCAAAAGAAAGATATTTAGAATTGAAGGATCAAGTCCCGAATGTGGACGAGCTCATTCCCCAATACCATATTGCATCCTATTTAGGGATTACCGCAGTGCAATTGAGCCGCATTAGAAAGAAAATGGATAGATGTTAACATTTGTTAATAACTAATAGGATGTTAAATTATATATTTGGCTCGATTTCCTTTTTACATTGAAATAATGAAGGATTGATAGCTAACCAACCAAAAAACAGGTAAAGAATTTTTTTTACCTGTTTTTTATTTTTTTAAGCATCTGTTTTTATTTTAAGGCACCGACCATATCCTCGGGTTTTACCCAAGCATCATAGTCTTCGGCGGTTACATAGCCTAAATTAATGGCTTCTTCTTTTAAGGTGGTACCATTTGCGTGAGCTGTATTGGCTATTTCGGCAGCTTTATAATACCCTATTTTGGTGTTCAGTGCCGTAACGAGCATTAATGAGTTGTTCAATAATTTTTTAATGACGTCGTGGTTAGGTTCAATTCCAACAGCACAATGTTCGTTAAAACTAGCACAAGCGTCGCCAATTAATTGAGCCGACTGTAAAATATTTGCCGCCATTACAGGCTTGAACACATTGAGTTCGTAGTGGCCCTGTAAACCACCTACCGAAATGGCAACGTCGTTACCCAAAACTTGGGCGCAAACCATGGTCAGCGCTTCACATTGTGTAGGATTCACTTTTCCGGGCATAATGGAACTACCAGGTTCGTTTGCTGGAATGATAATCTCGCCAATACCGCTTCTTGGTCCAGATGCCATCATTCTAACATCATTGGCAATTTTATTTAATGATACCGCCAATTGTTTCAATGCCCCGTGTGTTTCAACCAAAGCATCGTGTGCAGCAAGCGCTTCAAATTTGTTGGGAGCTGTTACAAAAGGCAGGCTGGTAAATTCTGCAATATATTCTGCAACGCGCTTGCTATAGCCTTTTGGGGTATTTAAACCCGTTCCTACAGCGGTGCCACCCAAAGCCAATTCACTTAAATGTGGCAACGTGTTCTCTAAAGCTTTTAAGCCATGGTCCAACTGCGCTACATATCCAGAAATCTCCTGTCCTAATGTTAATGGGGTCGCATCCATTAAATGGGTACGCCCAATTTTAACGACATTTTTATAGGCTTCAGATTTTTTCTTTAGCGTATCTCGAAGTACTTTAACTCCCGGAATGGTGGTGCCAATAATTTTTTTATAAATGGCAATGTGCATTCCCGTAGGAAAGGTGTCGTTGGATGATTGCGATTTGTTGACATCATCATTCGGTTGAATAACTTTTTCGCCTTCGCCAACTTTTTTCCCCGCCAATTGTTGCGCTCTGTTGCCTATTACTTCGTTCACATTCATATTGCTTTGTGTACCAGAGCCTGTTTGCCAAATAACAAGCGGGAATTGGTCGTTATGCTTACCCTCTAAAATTTCATCGCATACGGCAGCAATTAAATCGCGTTTTTCAATGGGTAATACACCAAGTTCACAATTGGTATAGGCCGCCGCTTTCTTTAAATAGGCAAACCCATAAATTATTTCTAATGGCATAGACGCAGAAGGGCCTATTTTAAAGTTGTTTCGAGAGCGTTCTGTCTGTGCGCCCCAAAGTTTATCGGCAGGTACTTTTACCTCGCCCATAGTATCTTTTTCTATTCTAAAGCTCATTTTGCTAGTCGTTTAATTTAAGTTACAAAGTTAACAGATTTGATGTGTTTATTATCATGATATAAGTTAGTTTTTATTAGTTTTTTTTAACAGATATATAACCTGTTCAATTTATTTACCTCAAAAAAAATGGGTATCTTAGCTTGATGAAAATTATTATTAAAATATAAACTTTAATATTATGGCAACAATAAGATTAGGCGATATTGCTCCAAACTTTACCGCAATGTCCACCGAAGGAATGATTAACTTTCATGAGTGGTTAGGGGACAGTTGGGGTGTTCTATTTTCGCATCCGGCAGATTATACGCCCGTTTGCACCACCGAGTTGGGAACAGTTGCAAGATATAAATCGCAGTTTGATAAGCGCAATGTAAAAGTAGTGGCCTTGAGTGTGGATAGTGTTGAATCGCATCATGGTTGGGTTAAGGATATTAATGAAACGCAATTTACCACGGTAAATTTTCCAATTATAGCCGATGAAGACAGAAAAGTATCCGAATTATACGATATGATCCATCCCAATGCCAGCGAAAACCATACGGTACGTTCTGTATTTGTAATTGGCGACGATAAAAAAGTAAAGCTTACCATTACCTATCCTGCATCCACAGGCAGAAATTTTGATGAGTTGTTACGTGTCATTGATTCATTGCAACTAACGGCTTACCATAAAGTGGCAACCCCTGCAAACTGGGTTAATGGCGATGATTGCGTGGTGGTACCCTCTGTGGCAACCGCCGATATACCCGCTATGTTCCCTAAAGGTTTTAAAGAAGTAAAGCCGTATTTGAGAATGACCCCTCAGCCAAATTTAGATTGACACCTTCTGTTAATAAATTTTAGCTTTACTATTGTTTAACAAAAACAGTTGCACTATCTTTGCGTAAGATTTATTTAATAGACGCCATTATGTTTGAATTTGATCAGTATTTAGGTTTTTTAGCTTTTTTAACCATTTTGACCATTGGGTTCTGGTTGATGATATTTTTAATGACTTTCGTAATTCCTTATTGGATAGGAGGTTCTTTGATTGAAAGGTTGAAAGAAATTAGAGAAGAGAGAAAGGCTAAACGTAAAAATTTGTAACAGTAATTGACAATCTTATATAAAAAAGGGAAGCTAAATTCATAATTTAGCTTCCCTTTTTTTGCGTTAGGGGTTGGGCCGGAAAGCCCACAGCGATAGCTATCGGGAGAGCGAGGACTTGTTAGGGAAAACCCGACCCGCAGGGGAACCTGCCTGCCCTCAAATAAAATTATCCATCAACATCAAAACCGTCACCACTTGATCTTTGACGTTCCGGTTTCTTTTTCTGGTTGAATCTGTATGTAAATGATAGGTTAAAAACTTGACCGCCTCTAAATTGAAAGTCCCTAGTACTAACAAAAGTATCGGTTTCTATTTCGCCCTTATACCTTCTGCTATTAAAAATATCACTAACATTAAATGCTATGGAAGCTTTCTCTTTATATAGATCTTTGCTAAAAGCAATATTGGCAGATGCTATGGCGTCTCTGGTGTTTTGGGCATCTTTGCTCGGACCTCTATAATCTATATTTGTTTGCCAATCAATGTTGCCTGGAAGTGTGTATTTGTTGCTCAAGCGGATATTCCAACTAATATTTTCGGCATCAAAATTAACACCGTTATAATCGCCTCTTGTAATATTTTTGAAGAAGTTAAAATCGGTATTGATTCGCCATTTTTTTGTAGGTGTGTAATTGATGTTGAATTCAAAACCATACCGATCATTGGTTGCTAAATTTACCGGAGTTCTAGTGATCACGGAGATAGGGGTGTTGTTTACCAGTACGGTTTCGCCTGTTTGAAAACTTACCCAGTTACTATCATCTATTTCATGTTGATAGTATATGGATGTACTTAAAGTAACCTTGCTGAACCTATTTAAATATCCTAAGTCGTAAACACCAGAATAACTTGGGTCTAAGTCTGGATTTCCTTGAAATATGTTGGTAATACTGGTTCTTGAAGGAAACGGATTTAGATAGAATGAACGTGGTCGCTGTAACCTACGGCTATAACCCAGTGTTAAACTTTCTTTATTGCCCAATTCATAACTCAAATTGATGGTAGGAAACAAACCGGTTATATTTTTCTTTTTGAAATCACCTGTTGTTGGTTGATCAATGGTAGTTCGTGTGTTTTCCAAACGCAACCCTAATAGGTATGAAAATTTATCTATTTTACTTCCAAACTGACTGTATAAAGCATGTATATGCAATTTAAAATTGAATATATTTGAGAGTCTGGTGTCTATTTCAAATTGATTGGTATCCGTATTTAGTAACTGAACTTCATAATCGGTAGATCGATCACTGAAGTCGCCACGGTAACCAAGTTCAAATTGGCTGTTTTCCCCAATGGGCAAAACATAATCTGATTGCAATAAAACGGAATTTTGATCTTCAATGGTTCTAAGAATATCCGTATTTATGCCATCACTTAAAATTAACGATAATCTATCTTCATCACTTTCCTCATATTGGAAATCGAAGGATAATTTATGACCACTGGTTTTAAAATTTTTAGTGAAATTGGTGGCGTATTGAATGGTTTTTGAATTACCAAATTCAGGATCTAAACGGATGTTTTTACTTATAAAATCTTTATTTTCATCAAGCTGTGTTAATACATTCGTGGAATTTTCTTCTAAATTACTGTCTCTATAAACTACTGATGTTGTTAGGGAAGCAGTATCGTTAACATACCATTCCAGTCCAAAATTCGTAGTAAGTCCTTTTCTAGTGCTTTCCGAATCCCTTTTTTCATCAAGATACTTTCCAGTGTTTTTAAAGCGTGTAAAGTTATAGGAATTACCAAGATTCGTATAGTAATTATAGCTTGTTGTGTTGAAAAAATTAACATCTCCGGTTCTATAATTAACATTTCCTGAAACACCGGCAAGAGCTGGATGTCCAACATTGGCACTGATAGCGCCATTAAAACCTTGTAATTTGCTTCTTCGTAAAATAATATTTAAAATACCTGCAGTTCCTTCAGATTCGTAACGCGCCGAGGGAGAGGTAATAACCTCCACCTTTTCAATCGCATCAGCAGGGAGTTGCCTTAGGGCATCCGTTGAATTCAATCCCACTAAACCAGATGGTTTTCCATTAATTAAAATTCTAACATTGTTGTTTCCGCGAAGCGCCACATTGCCTTCTGGGTCAACCGTTACCGATGGAATATTATCTAAAACATCACTTACTGTGCCACCTCTTACGGTTAAATCTTTACCAACGTTATATATTTTTTTATCCAATTTAATTTCAACGGTAGTTTTTTCGGCAATAATCTCCACTTCACCAAGGGCTTCGGCATTGATCTGAAGAGAAAAACTGCCTATATTTTCTGATGTATTTATTTTCCTGTTAGGAATCGTGATGGTTTTAAAGGAAATATATTCAATGGTAACGTCGTAAATACCGGTTAAAACAGGGATGCTAAAGTTTCCGCTAGCATCTGTAATACCGCCTGTAACTATTTTGTTTTGTTGTTTACTGAAAAAAGCCACGGTTGCATATTCGAGTGGCTGTTTGTTTTCTTGATCTATGACTTGTCCTGTAATGGTGACTTCTTTTTGTTCTGGTCTTTGTGCGAAACTCGAAATTGAATATAAACTTAAAAATAATAGTACAAGTGCGAATCTATACATTCTATGGTTTTAGAAGATAAGACAGCAAAAGTATATTATAGTTTAACCTGTTTTGGTTAAAAATTTGTTAAAAGGATTTTTTAGATAATGCCTGAAATCAATTCTGTGGGTCTGCCTATTACTGCTTTCTTGCCATTGATGACGATAGGGCGTTCAATAAGCTTCGGGTTTTTTGCCATGGCTTCAATTATTTGGTCGTCGGTTAAGGTTTTATCTTTAAACTCTAATTTCCAAACAGCTTCATTTTTCCTAACCAAACCAATAGGTTTTATGCCTAAAAGTTTAACAATATCCTTTAACTCTTTAGAAGATAAAGGCTCTTCCAAATAGTGAATGATTTCAAATGGTTTTCCCGATTGTTCTAAAAGTTCCAATCCGCAGCGTGATTTACTGCAACGGTTATTGTGAAGTATTTTTATCATTATAAATGAATATGGTATTTTTTTAACTGTTGAATTAGTTTTTCTGGATTTTCGAAATGAACGCCATTAATTCCTAAAGCGTTGGCAGCTTCAATATTTCTTAAATTGTCATCAATAAACAGTGATTTTTCTGGGGCAATATGGAATTTATTTAAGCAGATTTCATAAATGTCTTTAAATGGCTTTCTGGTTTTTTCATCGCCTGAAACAACAATACCTTCAAACCATTGTAAAAAACCGAAACGTTTTTGTGCAATGGGGAAGGTTTCGTTGCTCCAGTTGGTTAAAGCCACTACTTTATAGGTTCCAGATTTAATTAACTTGTCAAGTATTTCAACAGTTCCATCAATAGCACCACCCAACATGTTTTCCCAGTGGCCATAAAACATTTTAATATAATGTCCATGTTCAGGGAATTTTTTAATCAAATCTTCGGTGCCTTGCGCTATAGGATAACCAGCATCATGGTTTTCGTTCCAATCGCTCGTACAAATATTTTCTAAAAACCATTTCATTTTTTCTCTATCGCCATTAAAGGCATCCAAAAAAACATACTCCGGATTCCAGTCGATTAAAACGCCTCCAAGGTCGAAAATTATAGTGTCTATTTGGTTCATAAAGTGTTATTGTCTTCAACTTTTTGCCCCATCATCATTAAATAGGCTTTTAAAAATGAGTTGATATTTCCGTCCATAACGTCATCCACATTACTGGTTTCATGTCCGGTTCTTACGTCTTTAACCAATTTGTACGGTTGCATCACGTAATTACGGATTTGGCTGCCCCATTCAATTTTCATTTTACCGGCTTCAATATCTTCGCGTTGTGCCATTTGCTTTTGCAGTTCAATTTCATATAACTGCGATTTAAGCATTTGCATGGCTCTGGAACGGTTATCGTGTTGCGAGCGGGTTTCGGAGCATTGAATTTGGATGCCCGTTGGTTTGTGTGTTAATTGCACTTTGGTCTCTACTTTATTCACATTTTGTCCGCCTGCACCGCTGGAACGTGCGGTTGTAATTTCAATATCGGCAGGATTGATCTCAATTTCAATGGTATCATCCACTAGAGGGTATACATACACTGAAGCAAAACTTGTATGACGTTTAGCATTACTATCAAACGGCGAAATGCGCACCAATCGGTGCACCCCGTTTTCACCTTTTAACCAACCAAAAGCAAAATCGCCTTCAATCTCTAATGTCACGGTTTTTATACCGGCTACATCGCCTTCCTGAAAGTTGAGTTCCTTTACTTTAAAGCCGCTTTTTTCGGCGTACATTAAATACATACGCATCAACATACTCGCCCAATCACAACTTTCGGTACCACCGGCACCGGCTGTTATTTGCAATACGGCACTTAAACTATCGCCTTCTTCCGAAAGCATATTTTTAAACTCAATATCTTCAAGTAAGTCAAAGGCTTTGTGGTATTGCTGCTCTACATCCTGGGCAGTCGATTCGCCTTCTTTGTAAAATTCATAAAGCACTTCTAGATCTTCGGTAAGTGTTTTGGCGGCATTATAGTCTTCCACCCATTTCTTGGTTTCACGAAGCGATTTTATAATGGCTTCGGCAGCTTTGGCATCATTCCAGAAATTGGGGTCGAAGGTTTTTTCTTCTTCGTTTTGTATTTCTATAAGTTTTCTATCTACGTCAAAGATAGTGCCTAAGTTTGTCGAGGCGGGTGTTAAGATCTTTAATTTGATCGGAAGTTATCATAGTATATTTATTTTGGACAAAAATAGGATTTAAAGCAGGAGCAGAAAACAATTCTTAATATAATTTTATAGCTTTACCTATATTTTTTTGATATGACTATAGACCTAAGAAGCGATACCGTTACAAAACCCTCAAAAGCCATGTTGGAAGCCATGATGCAAGCCAAGGTTGGTGATGATGTGTTTAGAGAAGATGAAACCGTGAACCAATTGGAAACTCGTATTGCCAGCATGTTTGGCAAACCAAGTGCCTTGTTTTTCCCTAGTGGCACCATGGCAAACCAAACTGCCATTAAGTTACATACCAACCCAGGAGATCAAATTATTTGCGATAAATATGCGCATATCTATAATTATGAATCGGGTGGTGCGTCGTTTAATAGTGGCGTGTCTTGCAAATTAATTGATGGCCATAGAGGGATGTTTACTGCGGAACAGGTTGTGGAATCCATCAATCCAGACGCTTATTATTACAGTCCGACACGATTGGTCGAAATTGAAAATACCGCCAACAGAGGAGGTGGTTCTTGTTGGGATTTTGCTGAGATTTTAAAAATTAGAAAAATTTGTGATGAAAAATACTTAGGATTTCATTTGGATGGCGCTAGAATATGGAACGCATTAGTGGTTAAAAATGAAACCCCAAAACAATATGGAGAGGTGTTCGATACCATTTCGGTATGTTTAAGTAAAGGCTTGGGCTGCCCTGTGGGTTCGGTTTTAGTGGGCGATGAGGCTATTATGAAAAACGCCATTAGAATCCGTAAAGTTTTTGGTGGCAACATGAGACAAGCTGGATATTTAGCTGCAGCGGGACTTTACGCTTTAGATAACAATAGAGGTAGATTAAACGAAGACCATAAAAAAGCAAAACAAATAGGAGAACAGCTATCTAAATTATCAATCATTAAAACGGTGGAAGCCATCGAAACCAATATTGTGATTTTTGAGTTGGATAAAGATGTGAATGAAAAAGCGTTCATTCAAAAACTAAAAGACAAAAACATTCATATTATAGGTATGGGCACCAACAAATTACGGATTGTTACGCATTTGGATTATACCGATGCGATGCATGAAAAATTCATCAAAATATTACAAATGCTTCAATTTTAAATCCGTTCTTTCAAAGTTCAAAGTTCAAAGTTCAAGATTCAGAATTCGTTAATCGTTAATCGTTAATCAAAAATCGTAAATCATCTAAACAAATCCATCCCCGGAATATTCGGCATCCCTTCTTTGGCCACGGCAGCAAGTTCTGCTTCATTTACACCAGTCGCTTTTTCGATAGCTTTATTTAATATAAGAATTAAGGTAACTAATCAGTTTTCAAACTGAAATTCATTTTTAGCGATAAGTTTCAACGCTTCTGATACGTTCATTCCATTTT
>NZ_JBFVFE010000082.1:0-13778 GCF_052728615.1 Mariniflexile sp.
CGCATAAGGGACTTGCACCCTATAGATTAATTATTTACCTTTCAGTAAATAAAAGATGCCCATGCTGGGCACACACACCGTATAAAAAAAATTGCTAGTTTTAGCTAAACCAAAGTTAGTTGCCCGTTTGCTAGCTTCTGATTTTCCTTCGGAAAATCCTCGCACACAAACACGCAACTTTCCTTATACATAAACGTTACCCACAAGTTGAACAAAAACCTATGACATCAATTTTAGCCCAGACGATATCGCTTACTTCATTTGGAAATGAATATTTACTAAACGGAAAATTAAAGGAGTTTTTTCCAAAACATTCTTCATTTGAGCATTGCAGCAGTGTTCAATTTATTGCTAATAAGAAAAAAACCTTTTTTAGCACTAAAAAAGAAATGAGAATAGCCGAAAATCCTGAATTTTGGTTTGAACTTCTAAAAAAAGAGAACTGTAAAAAATTAAGATTATACTTTAAGACCTCAAAGTTAGACGACCATAAATCCGCTGGTGCTGTTGGAGGTGGCGGAAATTGGTTTATAGAGGCTGTATATAAAAATTATTCAGACTTTTGGATAAGCATCAGGCATTCTGAAGCTGCATCCAACAATTCAATAAAATTTTCTTGATCTAAATCTTCTAAATTTTTGAGTTGTATGGAACGCACTTGTTTTCGTTTGTTGTCATTTTTCAAAATGGGAAAGTCTTTTTCAAACAAAATACCTTGTACAAAAGCCACGTCAACATAATGGGTTCCTTTTAAAACATTCAAATAAATCATGGGCTTTTTATGGCAATTATAAAACGGAATTTTATAACTGTACCGCTCCTCTACTTCTGGCAATGTATTTAAAATCACACTTCGCACATAAAGCATGATGGATTGAAATGGTTCTTTCTGGTCTAAAAAATACGCGTCTACGGGTTTCACTTTTCGAAATAATTTGATGGCTTACCTAATTTCATATTCTTTAAATTCAGTCAACAAACTATTCAGAGTTTCATCCCCAGAATGTCTAGCTAAAATCAATTTATTTTCTTTGGTCAAAAAACATTTACCATTAACTAATCTAAAATTGTCTTCAATAAAACTATCAAAGTCCATTTTTTGATATTCATAAAGTTGAAAATTCGATTTACTTTGGTTTGAAAAGAAATCAACAAAATTACTCCTAAACTTCCCCTTTGTTTCTCCTCGAAATTTTTCAATAGTCTGAATCCCGAATTGAGAATATGATTTTAGCACATATAAAAAATTAATTTTATATTGATGAACAAAAAGAGTATCTCTATCAAACAATCTATTTTCGAAATGAAAAGATTTGACAATTTTTCCTTTTTCTTCTAATTCATTATCATCAAAATTTTTATAGTCATTAATATACCCATAAATAAAGAAATTAGGTGTAATATTATAGCCTTCAGTTAGTTTATCTCTATATCGAATATTAGGTTTATAGTACTTACTTTCTGGAGTTTCATTTAACAAATCGATATTATATTGGATTACATTTTTCGCATAAGTAAACTGCTTATACTTTGATACTTTTCCCGCTGTATTGTCTGATTTATAATATTTTGAATCTCCAATATAAAAGATGTCACTAGTATCAAGTAATGATTGATAATCGAAAATGTGGTCAATTATTTTTCCATCATCATTGTATTTTAAATGCTTTAAGGTGGTGCCATCAGCCGTTTGTTTATCAATAATTGGGTCTGAAAATAGTTTGTCAATCATATCTTCAAAAACAAGATTATAATTATTCACAGAAATGAATTCCTCCCTTTTCTTGTTAGTGCTACTGGTATCTGTTTGCGAAAAATAGATTTCACATAAATGGTACATTTTTTTTAATGTATCATTAAAATAGCGATACTTAATTTTTCTTAATTTGCGCAAACCATTACTTTGCAATAATTTGAATTTAGAATCTTTGATTAAGGAATAGGATTTATCAATTTTTATATACAAATTATGCTCAATGTTAAAATGATTTAAAATCGAAAAAAAGTAAATCAACAGTTCCTCTTCTGTGTTTACAGCTTTCCTCCTGTTTCTGTAAATATTATAAATCGGTTGATTGTCTTGAGTGATTAGCGGAATCGACTTGCGAATAGTTTTTTCCCATTTAGGCTTTCTTACTTGCTGCGATTTAAACTCAATATGTTGAAATAAAATATAATTTTTGTTCTTTTTGTAGAAATTCACAAAACTTAATAACAAGTCTAAATAAGAATATTCTTTGTCATTTAAATTGGTGTTTAAATTGGCTGACAAGGAACTCTGAACAATTGTTGATAGCTTGTTTCTGCGTTTAAATTCTAAAAGACTATTGTAAAAATAAACAGATGTTTGTCTTATCCAGTTGTATTCATCTTTATGTTTAAAGGTTTCCGAATTTTCTAAATCAAAAAGTTTGTCTTTATGAATCCCAAAAACGGTTGCTTCGCTATTAGCCATAAAAACTTTGGGTAACATGTAAATGAGTTCGCCTCTTTCGTAAGAATGATAATAACCAACAGATAATATAGTTGCAATCTGACCTTCTTGATGATAAAATTTTGGATCATCAAAAATTCCTTTAAGTAACTCTAATGCATATGTTTCTCCTTCTATCAGGATTTTCATTAGATAGTTGCTTTTACTGTAGTACCTACATTTAATACTTCTAAAATTTCTTTTATCTTATTTATTCCATTCGATTGAATGGGAAAAAAATCTTCATAAGTAGTTTTATTTTTAAAAATGCTGTGTTCTTCCATTTCATCTTTAAAAACGTCATTCCATAGATAAAAAACCGCTTTGTTTATAAATGTTTCAATGTCAATGCTCTCTAATTCAGGTTTAATAAAATAATTACCTAAACACTTATCCATACCCAAATTATCATTTAACTTAATCATATTATTTACTTCTTTAATGAAAGATAACCAAGAAAAAGATTCATTATCAGAAAGCTTTACATTGTATTTTGAAGAACTATTGTTTTCTGAATCCTCGTAGTTAATAGGTATATATTCCCAATCCCATCTTCTTTTAAATGCACTATCCATTGGAAATAATGACTGGTCAGAAGTGTTCATTGTCGCCAGAATGTTAAGATTTGGGGGAAGTAATAATTTCTCCGAATCAATGTTTTCGTTTTCAGATAATTGTGTTGCTAAATACTCTTTTAACTCTTTTGATGGCGTAATTTTATAATCGTTAGTTCTATCCAATAATTGAAAAATATCGCCAAATATTTCGGCACAATTGCCTCTATTTATTTCCTCAATTACTAAATAATAATCTTTTTTAAGGTCATTCCAAGCTTTTACGTAGATATTGGCAAAAGCTTGCGGAACAAATTCATATCTTATATTTTCTCCGTTCATTGTTGGTTTATATCCACCAACAAATGATGAATAATCATATTCAGGGTGGAATGTAATTCTTTCTACTCTGCCAGCTTTTTCTGCAATTGCTGTGATTTCTTCGACTTTGTGTGATTTACCTGTTCCTGGTGCGCCGTAATATATTTTTTGAATTAAGTTTTTATCTGTTAAATTCAAAGAAAAATCAGTTTTTTCAATTGAATACTCTTGACTAAATTCAAAATACGAACAAATTTCATCTTCTTTATTGAATAAATAAACTTTTGTTTTCGTAGTATGAAGCAGTAGTAGTTTTATAGTTGTACTATACGTATTATTCCAATTTTTGAAACCAATTCCATTGCCAGCAGAACCCAACTCTGATTCAATATAAAAATTTGTTTTAAGATGTTGTTCCTTTGCTATTGAAAAAATAGAATTAGAAAAGTCATCATTATCTATTTTTGCTTCTTTTTTATAATTGCTTTCAATTTCATTATTTATAAAATCTAAGTCATTAAGAATGTTTGAAATGGAGAAGTAGTTTTTAATAGTTATATTATTTCTATTAGATTTATTTTCTCTTTTATCTTTTAAAATTAATGGAAAAAACTTTCCGAAATCTTCAAATAAATTTGTATTTACAAAAAAATGATTTTTATCTCCACCACTTCCAATTTTTCTGTTAACTGGAACGAATTCATCATTGGTTTTATCAGTTGATAATATTAAAGTTGCTTCATAAATCTGATTTTCTACAGTTATATACTTTTTCATTTTTATAGATTATTTAAAAAATTAAAGATGGATTTAGCAATTGCCTTACCTAATCCAACGGGAACACTATTTCCAACTTGTCTAGATTGTTCTGATTTACTTCCTAAAAAAAGATAATCATCTGGATAACCTTGCAATCTTGCCATTTCTCGAATAGTTATTCTTCTATGCTCTGTAGGGTGATAATAATGGTCACAGTTATTGTGTACAATTGTGTAACTTTCTTTTTTACTATGCAATCTTCTCATTGCCCTATTTAAATCACTATTGTTTTGAAGTTTTTCTGGGCAATCTTTCATCGATCCACCTTCCGGAATGTATTTAATACGTTTTAGGTTTAAGTCTGTGATACTGCTTACTTTATGATTGGGATTATTTTTAGATATAGGTTTATCTATGATAATTTCCCCTACGCTTACATAGCTATCTTCGTTATGGGTCGGTTTAGGGAATTCAAATTTTTTATTAATATCATTTCTAACTCCAATTATTATCATTCTTCTTCGGCTTTGTGGAACTCCATAATCTTTAGCGTTAAGAAGACTATCGTATAGAGTATACCCACAAGCCGTCAACTCTTTTTTGATGAGTTTAAAGACTTTGCCTTTTTCCATTGTTACCATTCCAGAAACATTTTCCATTAAAAACATTTTTGGTTGTACTTCATTAATAATTCTTGCATATTCTTTAAACAATTGATTTCTTGGGTCATCAAAAGACCTTGCAGGATTTGCCGTAGAGAATCCTTGACAAGGTGGCCCGCCGATAATTATATCTGCATTTGGTAAATTTTTTAATTTTGATATATCCTCACAGATGATATGATTGCCAATGTTATGAGCATAGGTCTCACAAGCAGAATAGTTAAAATCATTTGCGAAAATGATTTCAAATTTACCAGTTGCTAAAAAACCCAAATCTAATCCGCCACTACCGGAAAATAAAGAAAGTACTTTCGTTTTATTTAATATTTCTTCTTCCCCATTATGTATCCAACTTTTTCTTTCTTCAAATTCTAAAACTTGAGGCTCTTCAACCTTTTGCAATAAAATAGATTCTTTTTTTTTGTATGAATTATTAGCCATTAAATTTCTGTATTCTTTTGTGATGAATTTTTGTATAAATATTTCAAAATTTGTTATCTCTTACTCTAAGCATTGTATAGATTAATACTTTCGTTGTTTGTTAAAGTTAATCCGTTTTACCTTATTTCTTTATATTATAAAACTTGTTTTATTCGTGTCACTTTTGAATTCTTTAATTCAGTCCACTAAAATAAACAAGATTTTTTTATTACCCCATTAAATTAGCCTCATAATAATTGTTCGATTTTTCTCTTTCCCCAAACTTAACAAAAAATTATGATGCCCATTTCAAAAATATTTATTTACTTTGTAATTCAAAGTACTTTTATATGGAATCAAAAGATTATTTAAAAGACATCAGCGAAATAAAGAATATGATGAACAAATCATCGCGGTTCATTTCGCTCAGTGGTCTATCGGGAATCATGGCTGGTCTGTATGCGCTTATTGGTGCCGCAATTGCCTATTATTTAGTGATGAATTTTAGCTACGGAACTTTAATGCTTGATGGACAAATATTTAGATTATGTGTATTTATTTTATTGATGGTGGCTCTATTAAGTATTGTTACGGGTATTGTTTTAACCACCAGAAAAGCCAAAAAGCATGGTGCCAAAATTTGGGATGCCACGTCTAAACGCTTGGTCATCAATTTTTTAATTCCATTGATTGCGGGCGGACTTTACATTTTAATCATTTTAGGTCAGGAAAAATATGGGCAAACCGGGGGCTTGATGCTTATTTTTTACGGACTGGCATTGGTTAACGCTTCAAAATACAGTATTGGAGATATCCGTTACTTGGGGTTTATTCAAATTATTTTAGGTTTAATAGCCACTCTATTTCCGGGTTATGGCTTTTGGCTTTGGGTTTTAGGTTTTGGGGTGATGCATATTATTTATGGAACTTGGATGCACTTTAAGTATGACTTGAAATAGTTTACAGTCGCAGTCGCAGTCGCAGTCGCAGTCGCAGTCGCAGTCGCAGTCGCAGTCGCTAAAGAAATGAAAAATATTAGAATGAATTATTTTATCACGAAAACTTGTTAACCAATTAACATATAACTCTAGAGTGAAAAGTTTACGATTTTTATAAACTAATAAACCCATAAACAAATAACCTTAAAATGATATGAGTGAATTCGTGGCAACTAAAATAAGATTCCTGCTTTCGCAGGAAGAAATATGAGCATCATAACCAACATAAATAAAGTATTCGATAACCGCATTAGATTGGGCATCATGTCTATTTTGATGGTGAACGAGTATGCCGATTTTAACATGCTCAAAGAACTTTTGGATGTTACCGATGGCAATTTGGCAAGCCATACCAAAGCATTGGAAACTGCCGAATATATAAAAGTCGAAAAACAATTCATCGGTCGCAAACCAAACACGCGTTACAGCACCACCAAATTGGGCGAACTTGAATTTAAAAAACATATCGATGCACTCGAAAAATTAATTAATAAACATTAAAAACACCATCGTTCGGTAAAGAATCAAGACCGCTTCGCTGTTAGAATATAGACTTGATTGTTACTAACCGATAAACAAATTAATGCTTTTTTTAAATTTTTGAAATTCTAAATTATTATTAATGATTTTAAAACTAAAGGTTAAAAGCCTGATTATTGAACGAAACATCTTAAAAATAGAACAAACGAAAGTCCGTAAACATTTTATCGGACAACACTGATTAAGAAAAAAAACTTAAATTTTTTTAACTTTTTACTTTGAAATACAAAGTACTTTAAACTATATAAATCATGGAAAACACAAACACACCCCCACAAAACAAATTCGGAAATTGGTTAAAAACGTCTATTACTGCCAGAATGCTCATGGTCGGGTTTTTGGTCATTATTCTGCTCATTCCTCTAACCTACATCAGCAGTTTAATTAGAGAACGATCTCAACGACAAACCGAAGTTATTGCAGAAATAAATCAGCAATGGGGCAATGAAGTCCTCATTTATGGCCCCATATTAAAAGTACCTTACAAAACTTTCAATGAGAAAACGGTAACGGACAAAATCACAAAAAAAGTGTACACCGAAACTATTGAGGAAATTAATGACGCCTATTTTTTCCCAGAAAAACTAAACATCAATTCCAATATCAATCCAGAAGAGAAGAAACGGGGCATTTATACCACAGCCGTTTACAACAGTAACATGACCATTTCTGGAACCTTTGTGAAACCCGATTTTAGCGACATAGAAATAAACGATAAAGACATTCTTTGGGACAAAGCAAAAATAATCATTCAATCTTCCAACGTAAAAGGTGTTAACGAAGCCAGCCTAAAGGTAGAAGGAACAAATTATGGACTTACCTCCAAATATAACGGACAAAAAAACTACGCTTATAACGCCGTGATACTTCATACGCTCGAAACTAAAAATATTGATAAAAATCAGTTACAGTTTCAAAAACCATTAACCTTCAACATCAATCTTAACATTAAAGGCAGTGAGCAAATCCGATTCGTCCCCACAGGAAAGCAAACCGAGGCCGAAATAAAATCCAATTGGAAAACCGCTAATTTCTTTGGTGAGTTCTTACCTTATAACGACGACAAAGTAAGCGAATACGGGTTTGATGCCAAATGGAAAATTCTGGATTTGAATCGTCCTTTTTCCCAACAACATTTTAATGGCATCCCAGACTTAAAGGAATTTGCTTTTGGCGTTAACTTTATGATCCCGGTGGACGAATACCAAAAGAGCGAACGCTCCGCTAAATATGGTTTTCTGGTCATAGGGCTCACTTTTTTAATATTCTTTTTAATCCAAACTTTAAGCAAAATCGACATCCATCCGTTCCAATATTTAATGGTTGGGTTGGCACTCACCATGTTTTACACGCTTTTGGTGTCCATTTCAGAGCACAGCAACTTTCTAAAAGCCTATCTAATTGCCGGTAGTTCGGTTATTGCTCTCATTACCTTATATTCAAAATCAATCCTGAAAACATTTAAGTTCCCACTATTTATCGGGGCATCATTAACAGCGCTTTACACCTTTATTTATGTCATCATTCAATTGGAAAATTATGCGCTTTTGGTGGGCAGTATTGGTCTGTTTTTAATCTTGGCAATCGTTATGTATGTATCACGGAAAATAGATTGGAACAACGGATGATTTTATTGGTTGGTAGTGTGGGCGTTACCCCGAAAAGGGGTCGCGCTTTACACTATATCTTTTGTTTTTTTTTAGGAAAAACAAAAGGATGCCGTTCCAATCGCTAACGCATACTGCATCCTAAGAATCTTTGTGCAACTTCGTGTAAAACTTAGTGAAGCTTTGTGAAATAACTATGACACAAAATACACAAAGAAGGCACAAAAATCACAAAGCAAAAAACTACAATGGCGTTTGACTGGGACGTTATTTTCAATCACTGAAAACTAAGAACTAAATATGAAAGATTTAATATTCTTTGGAAAATTAATCGCTTTCCTAAGCTTTACTTTAGGAACTGTACTACTGGCCCTTTTTTTATATTTTGAAAAATCTCCTGATATTGGAAATTTAGGATTTTATTTTATAACATCAGCACTTGTGGTAAACTCACTTCTTTTTTCCGTCAATGCCATTGCAATCTTGATAGATAAAAAGCACAGAATAGAACTTCTTAAAACCTGTGGCATCATGCTATTCAATATTCCCATTGCGCTACTGTACTTGTATATAATAATTTACGCTGTCGAACTGAATTCAAAATTTTAAAAATGACACTACAATTCAATAAAGCATACGCCATAATTTTCATCGCCATTTTAGCCATTGAAATACTAATAGCCACCTTTCTAACCCATGGGTTTATACGCTATACCTTTGGCTATTATTTGGTGGTCATCCTACTCTACTGCTTTATCAAAGGTTTTTTAAAAGTGAGTTCTATCAAAATTGCAATCGGCGTTTTATTATTTGCTTATGGCATCGTGTTTTTACAACTCATAAACTTACTCGATATGCTGGATTTAAACAACAATCATTTAGCTAAACCCATATTAGGAAGTACCTTTAATATATCAGACCTTGTTGCTTATACTTTAGGAATTATGACTGTTTTAATTATGGAAATCAGACCTGTCAGGTTTTAAAAACCTGACAGGTCTTAAACAGAACAAACTATGAACCATTTAAAAATATTCTTTTTTACACGATTTAAAATCTTTTCATTATTAAGTATGTCCATAGTTTTCAGTATAATATTTCTAATGGTTAGAATGAAGTTGACACATTCCTTTTTCTTCTTGTTTTTAGTATGGAATTTATTTTTAGCCGTCATCCCTATTTTAAAAATTTGAAAACACAAATTTGAGGTTTTCCTCTCCTTGGAGGGTTAGGGGTGGGTTTTTAATAATTCAAAATCCTAATTCAAACAAAGGCATTATTTTCTTTAAGGTTCAACCCACCCCTCCCCCTCCCAAGAGGGGAAAGTTACGTGTGGTATTTAAATCTAAGTAATTTATCATATCCTGTACAAGTATGTATTCAAATTTGGTTTTCAACAGTTTTAAACCGGTTCATCATTTTCAACCACACCTAAATTATGAAGCGTGGTTATTCACTCTAATATCCGGAACATTTTTAAGCGTGTGCTATTGGATATTCAAAACCTTATTAAACAGGTAATATATTACCCTTCCCTATTCTTATCTTGAATGCTTCTTACTATGGAAGTAGCTCTATTTCGGGTTAAAAAACGAGGTAAAACAGCCAAAAATTTATTAAACCTTCCGGGGATTGCCACCGTTTTTCCTTTTTTCATGGCATTATAACCATACTGCGCCACTTTAAATGAGCATCCCATATTGAAACTGATTTTGTTATTTGTTGTGTTTCCAGAAACAACATTTTGGAAATCTGTTTTAGTAGGCCCAGGACATAAGGCTGTTACCGTAACGCCCGTGCCCTTTAATTCGTTTGCTATGGCTTCAGAAAAATAAAGCATATACGCTTTTGAGGCGTAGTAAATAGACATTAAAGGCCCTGGTTGAAAGGCTGCCAAAGACGACACATTCAATATTTTCCCAGAGTTTTGTTTAAGCATGCCATCCAGCACCAACTTTGTAAGGTGTGTAGTTGTTAAAATATGCAAATGCAACATGTCCGATTCCCGTTGCCAATCGGTATCTGAAAACGTTCCGAACAAACCGAAACCTGCATTGTTTATTAAAACATCAACGGAAACAACATCAATCTCTTTAACAATTTCGAGGGCAACATTGGGTTTACTTAAATCCTTAATTATAATATCAACAGAGCATTTGTACTCGCGATGTAATTCCGATTGTACTTTTTTAAGATTGGTTGCATCAATATCTACAAGTATCAGGCTATAGCCATCTTTTGCCAATAATAGCGCTAGTTTATATCCCAATCCGGAAGCAGCTCCTGTAACTAAGGCAGTTTTTTTCATTTGTAACATTATGCCCTAAAATTATTCTTTTCCATCTACATAATCTTGCAAATAAGAAAATTTTTCCGTGAGTTTTCCGTTTTCGGTCATTTTAGCACGTTTTAAAATACCATCTGCATCACCATTAAAAAATGCAGGCAAAACATGCTGTAAAAATTGTTCCCCAAAACCTTCACTGGCATCTTTGGGGAGTTCGCATGGTAAATTATCTACCGCCATCACAACAATGGCTTTATCATCTTTATAGTCAATTTCGGTTTCTGATTGTGGATCATAACCATAAATAGGATCTGCAATGGTTGATGCTCGCAGGGTTGTTGCGACCGGTCCATTAACATCGCAACTAATATCGGCGACCACTTTTATGTTGAAATCGGAAGATTTGACATCATTACGAGTATATAAATACGGCGCACCATCACCATAAAAATGGCCAGCGATGTAATAGTCGGTTACTTTGGCAAAACGCATAAAATCGGATTTGTAATCTTCAGGATTATTAAAAAAATCATACATATCGATCACGTTTCCATCGTTGCGTTTGTTATAATCAAGCACATCTATTTTGCAATACACAGGTTCGCTAAAAGATTTACTCAAATAATCTTCTACCGAAACGCTTTTAATGTACATGGCATCCAACATTTCTTGGGAGCCATGGGCTACTTTGCCACTACCGGTAAGCAGTATTTTAATATTGGGGATCGAAATATTGTTTAACTGTTCGATTATGGCGGTTTGGTCGTTTAAAGTTTCTGCCTTTGGCAATTTATATGAATTATATTTTAATCCCCACGCTCTAAACCCATTATACGTGCCAACAATACCTGCATAACGACCAAAACCTATTAAACGAAATCCTTTTTGATTGACGATGGTTTCATGGTCATACAATTCAATATTCTTTTCTAAAATGGCTTTTAGAAGTTTTCTGTTATAAGGTTGTTTTTTGATAGTGTGCGAAAAGAAAAAGTATTTTTTGTTGGGGATAAGATTTTCAATAGGAACTTCTTTGACGCCGATAAGCACATCACAATCTGACATATTGTTTGTTACCTCAAATCCTAAGGCTTTATATTGTTCATCTGAAAACACACGAATATCTGATGATTCCACTTTAAAAATGGCTTCAGGAAATTGCTTTTTTGCTTCCGCTAATTTTGATGGTGAAAATACCACACGACGGTCTGGTGGCGTTTTGCGTTCTTTGATGATGGCGAATTTCATTGAAATATTTTTTTTATTTCCGCGAAGGCGGAAATCTTAAGATTATACCTGTATCCATAATTTTAATATATATCAAAAATACCAAAGGTTATTACTTTTGACCCCTCCGCCTATCGGCACCTCCCCTTGAAAAAAGGGGAGGAATTCCCTCCGAGCATCGACATACCAAGACTCGGCACAAGCTCTATCCGCGAAAAAAGTGAAGACCTATTGAAGTAGCTTGTTTTATTTATTTGAATTTAATTAAATTTTTAATAACAGGCGACGAATGCACGAATTTATCAAAAGACTGACTTCTTCAATTTAAATCATCAATCTTCACGTTTCACTTCACTTTCACTTTTCAAAACGTAATCACCATCTTCTTGTTGAATATATAAGGCTTTATTTCCTTCTTCGCCGTTTCTGGTTACCTCATTTCCTTTTATTGTTTTGGTAACTTTTTTTGTATAGGTTTCTTGAACTTTTCCTTTGGCAGTTCCAGTGCCCCATTTCCATGAAACCTGTGTTCCCTTTTTAATCATCCTTCTTTTATTATGCCCCCAATAATGGCAAATGTTTTACTTTGTGATAGGTCAATGCCAGTAAAATGCAATGTTTCAATTCGGTTTCAGGAATTTTATCGTTCAGTTGAAACACAATGGCCCTGTTTCCTTCAAATTCAAAAACAGCTTTATAAATGATTTTGAACGTTGCAACTAAACTAGAGGAACATGAAAAATACATGGCATATTGATTGGGATTTTTTAGTTTCCAATCCATTCTTAATGTGCTTCCGTATTTGGTAACATAACTGGATTCGCCCCATTTAAGGGTTTCTTCAAGTTTGTCAAGACCTTCAATTTCGGATGCTACCTTTAACACTAATTTCCGCAGATGATGTAACTTTGGTTTTACTTCTTTTGGATACGCATTAAAAACCGCTTCAACTTTTGGATTACTTACCAATTCCATATATTGTTTGCTGACACGAATTAATTTGGTATAAATTTTGCACTAATTTAACAGATTTTGAATGGTTATGCAAACTTTTTAAAATACCTTTACAGCCCGCGTTAAGGATTGAGGCATTGTTGGAGCTCTTTTTTGTTTTTCACAAAAAAAGCGACTGCCGAAAGCCTGACCCTCCCGATAGTTATCGGGATGGGTAACGCCATAATAAGAAGATTACTTTTCTATTAAATAAGATTCCTGCATACGCAGGAATTTGGGGTCGACTGGTTTTGACAGCGAGATTAATTGGATGGTAAGCACGTCGTGTAATGACTTTGAAACACGTAAAAGGCTAGGTCGAACTTTAAACGGCGAGAATAACTACGCTTTAGCTGCATAATCTGAATAAAGTAAGATTAGCCTAGGTACACAAGGTGTACAAGCTTTATGTCTCCGGAAAGCCTTGGTTAACGGCGTTCCTCCCGATTTTATCGGGGTTGAGGCATCGTAAATGTTGACATAGGAAGTGAAATGCTTTGATTTACTTTTGAAACTAAAGAAGATAAGTGATGGATAGGTTGTCTTTAACCAGTTCATCATCGAAAACCCAAGAAAAGAATAAACGTGTAGAAAGCCTTTTGGTTACTTGTTTGGACCCGAGTTCGAATCTCGGCGACTCCACAATTAAGCGTAACTTCGTTACGATTTGAAACATAAGAAGTGCAACAAGTTTACTTGACTGCACTTTGTTGTTTTAAAGCGTCTGGACTGAAAGGACAGGAAGTTACATTTACAAAATGGGATGTACTAGAGAACAACGAAGTTAATCTCGGCGACTCCACTTAAGAGAACAACTTCAATTAATTTAGAAGTTGTCCTCTTTTTTTATTTTCTAAATGATTAACTCATGTTACGCATAAAAAATCTCAAAGAAAGGATTTATGCGGCCTTGCTTGTTGATAACTTTTTAAGTTCG
>NZ_JBFVFE010000083.1:0-13498 GCF_052728615.1 Mariniflexile sp.
AACGTGCTTACGGGTGGTTTACAAGAGTGCAGGAGCAATTCCCCAACTTGTTTTATCATTGGCAAATGGGCTTTATCAAGTGATATAGTTTTAGATTTGCATAACAAGAGCCGTATGATGGGAGACTATCACGTACGGTTCTGTGAGAGGCTTGGGGCGAAATCCCCCTTGCCTACTCGACTACATAAACGTTGGCAACAAGCTAAAATCCGTAAATTCAAGAAAAACACGGACTGAATTTGATAATTTAGTATCTTTGATAAAATTCAAATCAAAATGAATATAGAAGCTCGAAAAATAGAATTTATTCAAGAATTCTTAAAACTTCAAAGCGAGGAGGCAATTTCCAAGCTTGAGAAAATATTGAAAAAGGAAAAAAACACTTCTGATGAAAGGGTTTTTAATCCAATGACAATTGAGGAATTAAATAAACGAATTGACCAATCAGAATCGGATTTTAAAAACAATCGATTTAAAACAAGTTCCGAACTTTTAGCCAAATATGAATAATGAATTTTAAAATTATTTGGTCTGACTTTTCCGAAACTCAACTTGACGAAATCTATGAATATTATGAAAGAAAGCAAGTGTAAGAGTTGCTACTAAAATTGTTACTGGAATTATTAAAGAATCGGAGAAATTGATAAAAGCATCTTTCATAGGACAAGAAGAAGAATTGCTTAAAGAAAGGAAAAATCAATATCGCTATTTGGTTTTCAAAAACTACAAAGTAATATATTCAGTTGATGAACAAAACGAATTTATAAAAATTGCTGATGTTTTTGATACTCGACAAAATCCACCGAAAATGAAACGGACGAAATAAAGCCAGTTGACAACATGCGTATATAACCAATAAAAAGTCCAAAACTTTTATTTAAGCAACTAATTAACAGATTGCCAAGTCGCCCGCACCTAGTGTACTGTCAAATTAATTATGCAACATAATGTTTGGCTAGTTTTTTATCGGCATCCTGCTTTGTGAACTTCCAATGTATTTTTTTCTTTGCCTCATTTAGGTTTTCCGTCCAACAGCTTATTTCACTTATCAACTTCTCAGCCTCCCCAATACGCCTTGCCATACATTCACGGTCCATCATGTTGATCTCGATTTCTGCCATGTTCAACCAACTCCCATGTTTGGGGGTGAATATAAAATCGATTTTATCCATTAAACGTTTTGCTTCTTCGGAAGCAAATGTTTCATAAAACGAACCTGTGGTATGTGTCCCGTAATTGTCCATTACCAAAGTGATTTTATCTTGCTTTGCATAATGGGCATCAATGGTTTCTTTTATAAATACAGCCCAATCCTGTTTGGTTTTGGTTTTGGTTATTTTGGGATATCGCTTTCCCGTTAATGGTTCGTTTGCCATAAGTATGTTGCATACCCCATTACGAGAATACTCGTAATCCACTTTTTTATCTTGACCGGGTTTCATGGCAATAGAAATTTTTGTTTCCTCTATTAATTGTTTTGGGGACTCATCCATGCAAATAACGGGATTGTCTCGATCGTATGGACGCTTGTATACGTCCAGCACCTTTTCCATATCGGCAACAAACTGACCATTCTGTTGCGGCGGAATAACCCAGCCTTTAACCCTCCAGGGCTTTAACTCGTTTTTTTTAATGTTTGCCGTATTGCTTCGTGAGAAACACTATCAAGATACTTAAGCTCAACCGCTTTATCTGCAAGTAGCCGTAAAGACCATCTCCCATATCCTTTGGGTGGCTCTGAACAACTTAACGCTATAATATGGGCTTCTGCCTCTCCGTCAATCTTCTTTTTATACACCCGCCCTGACACTTTCCCTTTTAAAACCACATCCAGCCCATCTTCCACAAATAGCTTCTTGACCCTGTCGATGGTACGAGATCCGATTTTGAGAATGTCACAAATCTGTTTGTTTGTCTTTTTTTCACCATATTTACCTGAATCGCAATTTAGTAAAACATAGGCATTTCTTACCTTGATTGACTTATGAGACCCCTTTTTAGTGATCGCCATTAGCATGGACCGTTCTTCTTTGGTTAATGTTACTTTGTAGCTCGCCATATGAGTTTTAGCAAAAATACAAAATATAACGCCAATTTACAAATGACACAACACTAGTATTAAGTTAAGTATATTATGACGAACTCATCTTGACTTTTTTCTATTTCCTAAAAAATGGCTGAAATTCGCCCATATTTCGTCTATTTTCTTATGCATAGCGATGCTATGCCTTTCAAAAATAGTCTCGTCTGAACATCCCGATATATCGGGATTCGGTTAAAAACAAAAAGTCAAGATGAGTTCGACGTATGTTTGGTACTTTAAAACATTAAACTTTACAAATACAAAAAAAACCTTTGGAATTTACATTTTGTTGGCTGATAGCTGCGTTAACGATTGAACGGCATCCTTTTGTTTCAATTCTAAACACAAAAACGCCTTAAAAAACACAAGGAAAATTCTTCAATTACATAAAAAAAATAATTATATTTACAGGATAGAAGTAACAAAAAACTGACGACATCCTGACTTATTTACGGGATATAAGTAATAAAGGTTACTATATAACGAGTTGTAACACATTATGCCCAACGAACAAACCAATGAAAAAAATATAACGAATCTTTTATTAATTATATAAATACAAAACAATGAAAAAATTATTCCTTCCTGTTCTTGTTATTTTAATTAACACTATTACAGTTTTTTCTCAAAATTCTAATTATGAAGTATACGCCATAAAGTATGCGGATGTTGGTGTCACGTTGCCATTATCAGTATTAGTTTTAGACGCTCCAGAATCTGAAAAGATAAATGCGATTTTTATGTACTGGTTGCTGAAAGGAAATAACGGAAAAAACATATTAGTAGATGCTGGTTTTTTAGAAGACATTGAACAAGCCAAAGCTTATAGTGTTACAAATTATGTACGCCCAGATTTAATGCTTCCAGAATTAGGATTAAAAGCAGAAGATATTACAGATATTATTTTAACCCATCCTCATTGGGACCATATGGATGGCGTTGATTTGTTCCCTAACGCAAACGTTTGGATTCAAAAAAAGGATTACAATTACTTTGTTGCCGACGCTTGGCAAAAAGATGGTTGGGGAGATTTTAATGAAAGAGATGTTCTTAAACTTGTAAAACTAAATTTAGCAGGTAAATTATTTCTTATCGATGGAGATGATAAAGAGATTATTCCAAATATAAAAGTTTATACTGGTTCTCAACACACATTTGAGTCTCAATATGTAATGGTGGAAAATGGGGAAAATAAAATAATTCTTGCTTCTGACAATGTTTATACATACTACAATCTAAACAATCTTAAGTCTGCACCTAAAAATGAGACTTTTGACACCAATGCATACGTGAAAGCAATGGAAAGAATGAAGACTTTAGTAAAAGATGTTAAGTTTATTATACCAGGACACGACGTACTATTATTTTCAAAATTTCCTAAAATAAGTGAAGATATAATTAGAATAGATTAAATTTAAACTGACAAAGTAACGTGTTACAACACAGTATATAAGCAATGGCTTGGTCAGTCCTCACTTGGAAAATCCTGCGGATTTCCCAAAGCAATTATTATTTGGAGAGGTTCGTGCCAAGACTCGCCACGGCTCATATACAAAACCGTTGTAAACAATTTAAGATAAACATCAACCATAAAAACAACGAAAATTATGAAAAGAAAACTATTATTTATTGGACTTCTATTCTGGAATCTTAATTTAGTATTTGCTCAATTATGTGGGACACCTCATCCTTCTAATCCAATAATATATCCTCAAGAAGACAACAACAAGCAAGCTAAAGAATCGAGCGCATATAAAGGCTCTAGTTCTGCCATTTGTATTAATGTATTTTTCATATTGTGAGAAACACTAATGGAACTAACGCATTTACAATGCCAAATACAAATAATATTACTGTAGAACTCAATGAATTCTTTAGTCCTCATAATATAGCAATTAACAATCTTGGAACTGACTTTATTGATAACACCAACTTTCTTCAAGTAGATGAGGGCGAACATACTACATTGATGAATTCTGGTTTCGATGTTCCAAATGCAATCAATTATTACATAGTTGATGAATTATGGGATGTATTTGAAAGTGGAGTACTGATAGGTTCTGTAACTGGGGTTGCAGATGGCATACCATCAAATAGTTTGATTGTAAGAGACGATAGAGTTCTTTTAGCTACTTCGTATCACGAGGTGGGGCATTGTTTAAACCTTTATCATACATTTCAAGGTACATCTCCAAATACTTCTGGATGTGCCGAAGCAATTAATGGGTCAAACTGTAGTACTTGTGGAGATGTAGTATGCGATACTCCTGCTGATTCCAACGTAGGTAATTCAGGAGGTTTTACTCCTGATTTGACAAATATTATGTCATATTACAATACTAGAGACCATTTTACAGATGGCCAAGGTGTTAGAATGAGGTATGCCATAAATTCTGAATCTGTTCTACAAAATATCAAAAGTACTTTTTGCACACAGATTTCAGAAGTCAGTACTGTTTGTTATCCACAAACTACAACCGTAACATTATCTAACATTGGCGGGGCAACAACTGTATGGTCATCTTCAAGCAACGTACAAATTGTATCTAGCAACAACTCTAGCGCTACAATTAGAGAATTAAATTCATCTTCCAACGGAGACGGCTGGGTAAAGGCTGTTTTAAGCAATGGTATAACGTTTCAGGAAAACTTTTATGTCGGAAAACCAGAAACCGTATTAGAACTTTCACATGTTCCAACATTTGGCTGTACAATGGGAGAAATAAATGTTTCTTCTGGTGCTTCTGGTGCTAACCAATTTGAATGGAATATCTCTGGGGGGAATATAGTAATTCCAAATGTTAATTCAAACAACTATACGGGAGGAGGAACAATTTTTGTTGACCCAATCGATGGTCCATATGGCTTTACCGTAAAAGTTAGGGCAAAAAACACTTGTGGAGATTCTGTATGGTACACAAAACATATCCCCACAGATTGTTCTGGAGGAGGTGGCACACCCCTTAGAGGTACTATGTTTCCTGATAATGATATAATATTATACCCCAACCCTGTCAGTCAAACAATTTTTGTCAACTTAAATTCAATAAACAATCAAAGTAATTTCGATAGCAACGAAAAAAAATACGCTTACCAACTTTATAACCTAAATGGCATTTTGGTTAAAAAAGGAGAACTGTCAAATAATAAGTTTGGAATAGATGTATCAAACCTTGAAAAAGGAAGATATATATTAAAAATTAAAGGAACAGAAAAAGAAACTATGCATATAATTGTCAACTAAAAAACAAGAAAAAATGAAAAATTTAATTTTAATATTCAATTTAATCATTGTGGCTAGTTCTTGTAGTCAAAATGATGAAAATAAACAAATAGGAAATTCCATTTATGGTACTTGGAAACTGATAGAAACCTACAACGGTACTGGAGGAGGCACTAGCCAATGGGCTACTATCGATAATGGTTACAGATACACTTTCAATACCGATAACACATTTACATCAAACAGATTTAGTGAATGCTCATCTGGAACCTATGAACTAACTACTTCCAATCTAATCTTAACGTTTGATTGTGATGGATTTAATACTGGTATAGAATCCCCTCCTGGTACATTTGTTGAAAATTATGCCTTTGGAGATAGCTATCTTTTTTTAACACCTACTTATTTGAATTGTGACGAAGGATGCTCCAATAAATTTGACAAGGTCGAATAAAAACTGTTTACAACATGCGTATATAACTAATAAAAAATCCAAGACTATTATTTAATTAACTGATTGCCAAATCGTCCGCTCCTCGCAAAGACCCTGGCTGATAAGTGCGTTAACGATTGCAGCGGCATCCTTTTTAAAACTTGACAGTAATGAATTTGGGTTGAGTTAAATAATTGACAGATAGCCACGTCGCTAATTCCTTGCTATGACGTTTTAAAAAGATATAGCGGAAAGCGTGTTAAAACGCCCAAAACATTAAATCGTAAATCAAAATTCGTAAATCTAAAATATTAATGTACCTTTGCCGCTTGAAACCCGAAAAATCGGGACTAAATATTCCTCAGAGTGAGGATGTGTTACTAGGAGTTTAGGTTTAAGTATGTCGATTCGCTTCTTATGTAACACCACATAACAAATCGAATACTTATACACGAATGAACACATTCCAAGATTTAGGTCTTAATGAAGACCTTTTGCATGCTATTACCGATTTAGGTTTTACACAGCCTAGTGAAGTTCAAGACAAAGCCATCCCAATTTTATTGGAAACCGAAACCGATTTAGTGGCATTGGCCCAAACCGGAACAGGTAAAACGGCAGCTTTTGGTTTTCCGATGCTTCAAAAAATCAATATTGAGAGCAGAACGACGCAAGGACTTATTTTATCGCCTACCCGCGAACTTTGTTTACAAATTACCAACGAAATGAAACTTTACGGTAAATACTGTAAAGGACTGAACGTAGTGGCTGTTTACGGTGGTGCGAGCATTACTGACCAAGCACGAGATATTAAAAAAGGGGCGCAAATTATTGTTGCTACGCCTGGACGTATAAAAGATATGATTAGCAGACGTTTGGTTGATATTTCTAAAATTGAATATGCCGTTTTAGATGAAGCCGACGAAATGTTGAACATGGGCTTTTATGAAGATATTACCGATATTCTATCGAACACTCCCGAAGAAAAATGTACTTGGCTGTTTTCGGCGACCATGCCTAGAGAGGTTTCGGTTATTGCCAAGAAATTTATGGAAAACCCGAAAGAAATTACGGTTGGCAATAAAAATGAAAGTACCAATCAGGTGTCGCATGAATATTATTTGGTAAATTCCAGAGACCGGTACGATGCGTTAAAACGTTTGGCCGATGCCAATCCGGATATTTTTTCGGTAGTATTTTGTAGAACAAAAAACGATACTCAAAAAGTTGCAGAGCGCTTAATAGAAGATGGCTATAGTGCCGGCGCTTTACATGGCGATTTAAGCCAAAACCAACGAGATTTGGTCATGAATTCGTTTCGGAAAAACCAAATCCAGATGTTGGTGGCTACCGATGTGGCTGCCCGTGGTATTGATGTGGACGATATTACACACGTTATAAACTACCAACTTCCTGATGAACCTGAAATTTACACCCATCGTTCTGGTAGAACTGGGCGTGCAGGAAAGACAGGGATTTCGATGGTAATTGTTTCTAAAAGCGAAGTGCGCAAAATAAAAAGCATTGAGCGCATTATCAATAAAGCCTTCGTGAAAAAAGACATTCCAGATGGCATGGAAATTTGCGAAGTACAATTGATGTCGCTTGCCAATAAAATCCATAATACGGAAATCAATCACGAAATTGACAAATATTTAACCAGTATCAATCAATTGTTCGAGGAAACGAGCAAAGACGAGTTGATTAAAAAATTCTTTTCTGTGGAGTTTACGCGTTTTTACAATTATTACCAAAAATCCAAAAACCTGAATGTTTCCGATGCAGGCATTCGCGATAGAGATGGCGATCGTGATGGGGGTCGTGATTTTGGAGGCAACTCCGATTCCACACGTTATTTTATAAACGTGGGCAGTAAAGATGGTTTTGATTGGATGCAGTTAAAAGACTTTTTAAAAGAAGTTTTGGAACTTGGTAGAGACGATGTTTTTAAAGTGGAAGTTAAAGATAGCTTCTCGTTCTTCAATACTGAAAATGAATTAAAAGATAAAATACTGGCTTTCTTTACCGATTACAAACACAACGGCCGTTTTGTAAATGTTGAAGTTTCTGAAAATCGCGGTGGCGGTGGAAGACGCAACGATAGACGTAGCAGTGGTGGCGGAAGACGCGATGATAAACGCGGTGGTGAAAGACGTGGTGGCGGTGAACGTCGCTCAAGCTCTAGAGGCGATTCTGGAAATAGAGGTGAAAGACGTGGTGGCGACGAGTCTAGACCAAGACGTTCTGGCGGCGATTTCAAATCCAATGGACCTGCAGCACCCAACAGGGCTGCGAGACGTTCTGGTGGCGATTTAAAACCAAGTGATTCTGGAATTTCAAGACCAAGACGTTCTAGAAGATAAACAAATTCCATCCCGATAGATCGGGACAAAAAATCAAAAATTAAATTAAGCTTAAATTAAGTACATGACAAAATTTTAAATAAGAAGTTCAAATCATTAAAAATGAGCTCCTAATAATTCCTCCCCTTTTTTCAAGGGGATAGCCTGTGCCGATTTAAGCTATGCCGATAGGCGGAGGGGTATCAAATACTAGTAATTATTTCGATACTTTGAGCTTTTTTTCATGTACTGAAACGTTTTTGTTAATTTTAAGTCAAAATAAAACTAGAAACATCATATTACTATTTTGTTTAGTACTTTTATATCATCTTAGAAAGAATTGTATGAAAAACTACCTACTACTGTTTTCGATTTTATTTACTTCGGCTGTTTGTATGGCCCAAGAAGCAGATAAAGCCATCGGGGTTGTAGTAGGTGCTTCTACGGGCGAACCGCTTGAAAGTGTAAACATTGTTAACTTAAATCAGGTTATTGGAACCGCCACCAATGGTAAAGGTGAATTTAAGATTACTGCAAAAGTTAACGACACGTTACACTTTTCATATTTGGGTTTTAAATCCATTAAAGTGCGGGTTACCAATGACTGGCTAAAATTCGGGAGTTCAAAAATAACGTTGACCGAATTAGCTTTGGCACTAGAAGAAGTGGTCGTAAATCAGTTAAAACTAACAGGGTATTTAGAGGTTGATATTAAACAAGTACCGATAATCAATAACAACTATCGTTATAGTATTTCTGGTTTGCCTAGTGGGTATGAAGCTGGAAAACCATCGGCAATCACTAAAATTATAGGGTCTATTTTCAATCCTGCAGATTTTTTACATCGTATGTTTGGTAAAAACCCCAATGAAATGCGAAAGTTAAAGAAGATGAAGGAAGATGATGAAATCAGGAATTTATTGGCAACCCGTTTTGATAGGGAAATGCTAACGGTTTTATTGCAAGTTGACCGTGTGGATTTAGATGAAATTGTTAGCCAGTGCAACTACTCAAAAGGGTTTATACAAACAGCAAACGATTTACAAATTCTGGATGCCATTAGTGAATGTTACGAAGAATACAAGGTTTTAAACCGAAGTAGGGGAAATAAAATTTAAAACAGAAAAGGAAGCAATTGCTTCCTTTTCTGTTTTACTTAAACTTTAGTTAACAATTGTGTTAAACTTTTATAAATAACAACTCGCAAACTATTCTGTTTATTAAGTTTACAAACAACCTATCCACCACCTTTGTTTGTTTTATTATGCATAAATCAATAGTTCTAACTGGTTTAATACTTGCTCCAATTTTAACCATATCGCAATTGACCCCTCCGCCATTCGGCATAGCTTAAATCGGTACAAGCTATCCCCTTGAAAAAAGGGGAGGAATTATTAAGTGGCTTATTTTTAATGTTTTGAACTTTTCATTTTCATTTTTGTCATGTACTGAATTTCTTATCTTAAAATGCTTATAATTTGTTCCGCTAATTCGGTGCCAATTCTATCTTGGGCTTCGTTGGTTGCAGCACCGGTGTGTGGTGTTAGCGATATGCCTGAATTCATTAATAATTGAATTTCTGGTTTTGGTTCGTTTTCAAAAACATCCAAAGCTGCACCAGCTACTTTTCCACTTTCAATAGCACTTACTAAAGCAGTTTCATCAACAACGCCACCTCGCGCTGCATTGGCGATAAATACGCCTTTTTTCATGATTTCAAATTCCGGTGCTCCAATAACATATTCTTTTTGGGCAGGAACGTGCAAGGTTATAAAATCGGCTTGTTTTAAAACGTCTTCTTTAGAAATGGTTTTAATGTCGAAGTTTACTTTCTGACCGTCAAAAAACTCCAATTCTAAATGCGCTTTTTCTAAAAACGGGTCGAAAGCAATTACTTTCATACCAGCGCCCAAGGCTACTTTTGCAGTGGCTTGACCAATGCGCCCGAATCCTAAAACGCCCAAGGTTTTTCCTTTAAGCTCCGATCCGTTAGCGTATGCTTTTTTCAATTTACCAAAATTAGCATCGCCTTCCAAAGGCATATCTCTGTTTGAGTTATGTAAAAAACGTGCCAATCCGTAAAAATGTCCGAAAACCAATTCGGCAACAGAATGCGATGAAGAAGCTGGGGTGTTTATAACATGGACTCCTTTGCTTTTTGCATAGTCCACATCAATGTTATCCATACCAACACCACCACGACCCACAATTTTAATGCTCGGGCAAGCGTCAATGAGGTCTTTACGTACCGTTGTAGCACTGCGCACCAATAAAACACTGATTTGTTTTTCGTTTATATAATTTGCCAATTGCTCTTGTGCTACGGTTGTAGTAATGACTTCAAAACCGCCTTTTTCAAGAGCTTCCTTACCTGTTTGTGAAATACCGTCGTTTGCTAATACTTTCATTCTTTGAGTTTAAAGTTTAAAGTTTAAAGTTCAAAGTTTTGAAACCTTGAACCTTGAACTTTGAATTTATTTATAATTTATTTGTTTGTCATTGCGAAACTTTTGAAAAAAGTTGTGGCAATCTGTTTCAATTTTATGTTTATAAGTTTATGGCTTATGAGTTTATAGTTTATTGTTGGAATAACGATTAACTTTTACTGTAAACTGTTACTGCTAACTGCAACTGAATACTGCGACACTTTTTAAGCTTTACTCTCCAATTCGCTCATTACCTCAACCAATGCTTTTACACTCTCAATAGGTAATGCGTTGTACATAGAGGCTCTGTATCCACCAACACTTCTGTGTCCGTTTACACCGCTAATGCCCGCTTCTTTAAGCATGGTTTCAAAAGTGTCCTTTAAATTTTCGTTTTCCAAAGTAAAGGTTGCATTCATTGATGAACGATCTTCTTTTGCCGAAAAACCTTTGAACAATGGGTTTAAATCGATTTCAGAGTACATCACTTTTGCTTTTAACTCGTTCATTTCTTCAATAGCTTTTAAACCACCAAGATTTTTCAACCATTCTAAAGTCAACATAGAGGTGTAAACCGCAAAAACAGGAGGCGTATTGTACATACTTCCGTTGTCGATATGGATTTTATAATCCATAATGGAAGGAATGTTGCGAGATACTTTTCCTAAAATATCCTCTTTAACAACTACAAGGGTTGTTCCCGCAGGCCCCATATTTTTTTGTGCACCGGCGTAGATTAAACCAAACTGCGAAAAATCCAATTGGCGGGAAAAAATATCGCTACTCATATCGCAAACCATTGGGATGGGCGAGTTGGGAAACGATTTTATTTGTGTGCCAAAAATGGTGTTGTTTGATGTACAGTGGAAATAATCGTAATCGGAAGGAATATCATAACCTTTAGGAATATAATTGAAGTTAGCCTCTTTAGAAGATGCTACTTCGTAGATATCATCCAATTTTTTAGCTTCTTTAATGGCTTTTGTGCTCCAAGCGCCCGTATTTAAATAACCAGCTCTTTTTTCCAAAAGATTCATGGCAACCATTAAAAACTGAGTACTGGCGCCACCTTGCAAAAACAATGCTTTATAACCCTTGCCTTCTAGCCCCATAAGTTCCAAAACCAATGCTCTGGCTTTTTCCATAACATCAATAAACCCTTTACTTCTATGGGAAATTTCCAATATAGATAATCCTTCATCCTTAAAATCAAGGACAGCCTGAGAAGATTTAAGAATGACTTCTTGTGGTAAAATACTTGGACCTGCACTAAAGTTATGTTTTTTCATTTTTGTTGTGAAATTTTAAGTTGCAAAGGTGCTAATTAAATGGAAATTTTATTGTGAAAAATCCATAATTTTTTCATCAAATTGCTAACAAAAATTCAATGGAATCGACACTATCCGCATAATCCCAAAGTTGCGGTTTTTGAGTGGTCCCAAATGCAATTTCGTTTTCCATAAATCCTTTGGAAACGATGCACTGAATATTATTGGTGTCTGCCTTTAATTTTTGTTTTAGTTGATTTGCGTCGTCATAATACTCGTAAAACACGGTGGCAATAGGCGATGCGTAGCTTGCGTCTTCCTTTATCATTAAAAAACCATTTTCAAGCATATCGAATTCGCTCATTAAATAAACGGCTTTGTTATAATCGTAATTATTGGCGTATTTAGCCTTGTCAATAATAGGATGCCAGTGGTACATGCCATTAAAAAAAGCATCAAAATTATAATTTTTTGGCACAAATAGTTTGGAAACGTTTCGGCATCCCAAACCATAATACCTAAAAATATCTTCAGATAGGTTTTTTAGATCGCCGTCGGTTTCTTGCCCTGTTAAAACCGCAACCGAGTTTCTGTTGTTTCTAATAATGGATGGTTTTTCTTTAAAATAATATTCAAAATAACGTGCCGTATTGTTGCTTCCCGTGGCAATAACCGCATCAAAATTTTCAATTTTAGCTTCGGTAAAGGTTATTTTTCCTTTAAAACCAGGTTCTACATATTCTAAATACTTTGCTAAATAAGGCAGAAGGTGCTTGTCGCTTGACGACTGTTTAACCAATACGTTATGCCCCGTAATTAACACCGACAAAAAATCATGAAATCCCACCAACGGTATATTTCCTGCCATAATAATGGCAACCCGTTTTGGGCTGTTAACATGGAGTGTATAAGGTTTTAACCAAGTTTCTAAATTGGCAACCGTTAAGGCATTTACCCAGCTTTGCAGGGCGAAACGAATATTTTCGGCGGTAAACCAACCGTTGTGTTCTTCGGCTAATTTCAGTTGATGTTTAAAACCATCAAAAAAAACGGCGTTGTGTTCAACAGTCTCCTTTTTTTGAATCAATTCATTGGAAAATTGGCTTAAAAATTCTCCTAATTTTACAAAAGCGTTAATTCTTTGTGGTAATTGCATGCTTAATTTGGTTATGAATACTTTTGGCGTTATTTTTGCGATCACAAAGTTAGAAAGAAAAAACGCTATGGCAATTATTATAACAGACGAATGTATAAATTGTGGTGCTTGCGAACCTGAGTGCCCAAACACAGCTATATATGAAGGTGCGGACGATTGGCGCTACAAAGATGGTACCGGTTTAAGCGGCAACGTAGTATTGACCAATGGTAAAGAAGTGGATGCCGACGAGGCGCAAGAGCCCATTAGCGACGAGTATTACTACATTGTACCCGATAAATGTACCGAGTGTAAAGGCTTCCATGACGAGCCACAATGTGCTGCAGTGTGTCCTGTAGATTGTTGCGTGCCTGATGATGACCACGTGGAAACCGAAGAGGAATTGTTGGCAAAACAACGCTTTATGCACCCAGAAGGTTAATAAAAAATTTCTTGAAACCGACTATCCTCGAGGTAGTCCCGATAGCTATCGGAACATAGACGTATTTCACCGTCCCGAAAGCTTTCGGGATTATATTTTGCCCCTCCCGGAATTGCGAAAAGGCAATTCCGACCTCCCCAAAGGGG
>NZ_JBFVFE010000084.1:0-12062 GCF_052728615.1 Mariniflexile sp.
ATAAGAAAGATGATAAATTACAATTAAAACGCAATGGAATCAGTACTTTCGAAGTGCGATTTAAGTGCCTATACCTAAAAAACAAATATTATCTACAAATGAAAATAGTATATTATACAGATCAAACGTATTTACATGGTGGTATTGAAAAAGTAGTGTCCTTGAAAGCTAATTACTTATCCAAACTAGAGAATTTTAAAGTAACAATTCTTACCAATGAACAAAAAAAGAACAAACCATGTTATGAGTTTAATAATACTATAAAACATGTCGATTTAGATATTAATTATAAAAGAGAATTAAGTAATTTACATCCCAAAAATTTGGTAAAGATTTTTAAGAACTTTTTTAAATTAAAGTCTTTTTTAAATGAATACAAACCAGACGTTTTGGTCGTTTGCAATTATAATTTCGACTATTTTTTTATTCCCTTTATAAATAAGAATGAAACGTTAAAGATTAGAGAAATGCATGATTCGAGACATTATCCAACAATTAAGCGCAAATCAAGCAAATCTTTTGTTAGAAAATTAATATATGAAATTAGTGATTTATTAGAAAGTAAATATGACTACTTTGTAGTCTTAACAAAAGATGAAAAAGAATATTATAAAGGTAATAATATAAAAATTATTCCAAATTTCATACCTAAAAAAGAGATCAAGATTACCTCTATTAATGAAAGAGAAAAAATTGTAATAAGTGCAGGTAGATTATGTTCTGTAAAGGGTTTTGACAAATTAATTCATTCATGGAAATTTGTTGCAAATATCAATAAAGGTTGGCAGCTACACATTTATGGTGACGGCGATAAAAATTATGTGAAATTTTTAAATGAATTAATAATAAATTTAGACTTACAGAATAGTGTAAAATTAAAAGGAAGTACCTCAAAACTACAAAAAAAGATGGATGAAGCTTCCATTTATGCAATGTCATCAGTTACAGAATGCTTCCCAATGGTCCTTTTAGAAGCTATGCAAGTTGGATTACCAATAGTTTCATTTGATTGTCCCCATGGCCCCAGAAATATTGTTACACATGAAAAAGATGGTCTGATAGTAAAAAATAACGATATAAATGCTTTATCTGATAACATTAACTTTTTAATTAAAAATCCAGGTTTAAGAAAGAAATTAGGAGAAAACGCTGTTCATAATGTTAAGAGGTTTAATGAGGAATTGGTTATGAATGATTGGATTAAATTGTTTAACGCATGATGAAAAATAACACATCTAACATTAACTTTTTAATTAGCGATACATGTATTGAGAATTGGAAAATTCACACGATTAAAAGACTTTTAAAAAATTTAAATATGAATATAAAAATAGTGTATGTTCATGATTTAAAAAAAGAATCCAACCAACGCGCTAGATATTTTAAAACGTTTTCATTATTCTATACATTTATTGGGTTTTTAGAGTCCAAATGTTTCAAGTTAAACATGGAATTGTTAAATTGCTCTTGTATATTTGACGATAAAGAACTGGAGGTTTTAGTTAATAAAAATACAATCGATAATTTGAATAGTTTATTGAATGTAAAAAGCGATGATATTAATATTAATTTCACTAAAGTTCCTTTTAGTCAAATTAATCAAACCTTTAAGTTCAAAAATATTTGGTCAATTGTTACTGGAGACTCATTGTTTAACGGAACTTTTTATGGTTTAGAAGAAGTAATTAATCAAAGTGATGTTTTTAAGATATCAATAGTGCAAGATTACCAAAAAAAAAGTAAAAAGAAATCAGTCATTCTGTCGTCATTTTCAAGAATTGATAAAGCATATATTTCTAAAACAATTTCTGTGGGTTATGCAAAGATTCCAAATCTTCTTGAAAAGGCTATAAAAAACCATTTAAATCATATAACCCAAGCACAGAACGAATATTTAAATAAAAAACAGCCAAGTCTTTTTAGTTGTTTTATAAAATTACCCCTTTTATATGTAAAAAAACTTTTTTTATGGTTAAGTAATATTCTATTTTTTGATCAGTGGATATTGATGTTTTATTTAAAAGACCCAATTGATAATATAAGTGATTTTGACCTCGAATCATTTAAAAAACTATTACCTCCGAAAGATAGAATTTGGGCAGATCCATTTGTAATTAAAAGAAACGGAATTTATCATGTTTTTATAGAGGAGCTAATTATAAAAGAAGGAAAGGGTTTTATTTCTCACTTTACCATTAACAAAGATGGAGTTTTAACAAAGCCAGAAAAGATTATTGAAGAGGATTTTCATATGTCTTATCCTTTTGTTTTTGAAAAAAATGGTAGTCTTTATATGTTGCCTGAGACTAATAAAAATAGTTCTATTTCTCTTTATAAATGTATTGAATTTCCTTTAAAATGGAAACATGAAATAAATTTAATGGAAAAAATTGATGCCAATGATTCATCCATATTTTTTAAGGAAGACAAATATTGGTTATTAACAAATTTAAGAACAAATGATTTTATGTCTTGTGACGATGAACTTCATTTATTTTATTCTGACACACTATTAAGTAAAACGTGGAATCCTCATCCACAAAATCCGGTAATATCTGATGTTAGAAATTCTAGATCTGCAGGGAAACTTTTTTATGAAAATAATTCAATTATTCGCCCAACTCAAAACTGTTCTAAACATTATGGTTATGGTTTAAATTTTCAAAAAAATATTAATTTTAACACAACCAAATTTGATGAAGTTAATATAAAATCTATAATTCCTTTGAAAGCTAAAAAAATTAAATCCCTGCATACATATAATAAAACAGGCGAATTATCAATTATTGATGCACAGCAACGTCGTCTAAAATTTTAAATAAATGATAGAATTTGTCCCTCTTAAAAATTATTATGATGTCTATATTTATTTCTCTTTATTTTTAGTTTTGTTTATAATATTGCACTCATATATTTTAAAACTAAATGATATAAAAAATATTAAATTTTTGAGAACTTCAGGTATCATTCTTTTAATCGCATTAATATTTTATTTAGGTTTACGCCCAATTAGTGGCTACTATTTTGGAGATACCAGTACATATGCCAGTTATTTTAGGAGTTATGCTTTAGGAGGAGAAATTAGTACAAAAAAAGATTATTTGTTTCATTATTATATGAAATTATTATCTAATTTCTTGTCAGTTCATGGGTTTTTTCTGTTAACTGAATTTCTTTATATTTTTCCAATGTACATAATTTCGAAAACTCTTTTTAAAAAATATTGGTTTTATAGTTTTTTTATGTTTGTAGTATCATTTTCGTTCTATAGTTATGGAGTAAATGGCTTAAGAAATGGATTGGCGACTTCTATGTTTTTATGGGGTTTGTGTTTTTATAAAAGAAAATATGTTTCAGTTATATTTTTTATTCTCGCAATAATGTTGCATAAAACACTTTTATTACCCGTTGCCGCTTATTTTATTACCATGATTTACAATAAACCAAAGGCCTATATTAAGGTTTGGTTGTTAGCAATCCCAGCGTCCTTACTTGCAGGAAGTTTCTGGATAGCATTATTTACTGCCTTGGGATTTGGCGATGAAAGATTAGCAGGTTATTTAAATTCTGAAATGGATGCGCAATCCTTTAGCCATACTGGTTTTAGATGGGATTTTTTATTTTATAGTTCTTTTGCGGTATTCACCGGATGGTACTTTATAGTGAAAAGAAAATTTAATGATAGTTTTTATAACAGAGTTTATGCTGTATATGTTATAAGCAATAGCTTTTGGATTTTGGTGATTAAAGCAAATTTTTCAAACAGATTCGCATATTTATCTTGGTTTTTAATGCCCATTATCATTATCTACCCTTTTTTAAAAGAACGGTTTTTCAAGAATCAAGAAATTGTAATCGCTAAAGTAATTGTTGCGTATTTTCTATTTACATTTTTAATGTTTTTAGTGTATTATAGTGATAAATCTTAATAAAACAAACTTATGAAAACACTAACGGTTTTTACACCTACTTACAATAGAGCCTATTGTTTAAATCAGGTTTATGAAAGCCTTATAAGGCAAACTTATAATGATTTTATATGGTTAATTATTGATGATGGGTCCACCGATAATACTAAAGAAGTTGTCGATTTTTGGATGAAAGAAAAGAAAATAGATATTATTTACCATTTTCAAGAAAATCAAGGCATGCATGGTGCACACAATACGGCATATTCTTTAATCAATACAGAATTAAATGTATGTATTGATTCAGACGATTTTATGCCTGATGATGCTGTTGACAATATAATAAAGTTCTGGTGTGCCTCTAATAAAGATGAAAAAATAGCAGGAATTATTGGTCTAGATTCTTATAAAGATGGACGAATTGTTGGTAATGAATTACCTAATAATGTTTTAATATCAACATTAGAAGATCTACAACATAAATATAAAATTAAAGGGGATAAAAAACTGATATATCGTACAGAGATAGTTAAAAAATATAGATCATACCCTATTTTTAAAAATGAACGATTTGTTCCATTAGGGACACTTTACTTACTCATTGATAAAGATTATGACTTATTGTGTTATAATAAAGTTTTATGTATTGTGGAATATTTGGAAGACGGGTCGTCCAGAAACATATTCAAACAGTATAAAAAAAATCCGAAAGGCTTTCAGTATGCCAGAATAGTAAATATGCAGTATAGTAAATATTTTAAGGTACAACTAAGGAATGCCATTCATTATGTATCCCACAGTCTCTTTATAAAAGATAGGAAACTATTTTCTAAAACTCCTAAACCATTGATAACAATAATGGTTTTTCCCATGGGCATTTTACTATATATATATATGAAATTAAAGACAAAAGATTTTCAATGATAACATTGTATAAACTTAAAGAAGTATTAAATTAAAATTATGTGCCATGAAAATAGCTATCAATTGTTCCTTTTATTTTCCTAAAGGAGGAGGTATTAAAGAATATATATTCAATTTAGTAATTAATTTAAACGAAATTCTTAAAAAACAAGATAGTGTTATATGTTATATATCTAAAGATCAGGAAAAATATTGGGTTGAAACCATGCCCTCAAATATAATTTATAAACTTACCCCATTTACATCTAAACAACCAATTAAGCGTAGTTTGTTAGAAAGTTTTTTTTGGTTAAAAGAGGAAAAAAAAGAACAATTTGATGTTTTTCATTCTCCTTTTTTTCATGCTCCAAAGCTAAAGAGAATCCCTATAATATTGACTGTACATGATATGAGATTTAAAAAATATCCTGAAACATATGGGTTTTTAAGATTAAAATATTTAGAATATGCTGTTGTTAAGTCAGTAAAAACTTCTAAATCAATAATAGCTATCTCAAATTTTACTAAGGGGGAATTAATGAGTGAATATAATATAAATGAAAATAAAATTACTGTAATCCATGAAGCAGTCAATAAAGAAAATTTTAATATAAATTCTGTAAAATTTACCCAGAAATTAAAAGATAAAGGAATTAAAAAAGATAATTATCTTCTTTGTGTGGGTCATGTTGAACCTAGAAAAAATTATGAAAGATTAATTATTGCTTTTGATAAACTAGTTGATAAAAAAAATATTGATAAAAAATTAGTTATTGTAGGAAAAGAAAACTTTAAAGTCGAGCCAACTATGAAATTAATAAATCAAAGTGATAACGTGGTTTATTTGGGATGGGTAGATTTTGGTGAGCTATTGTGGCTATACCAAAATTGTTTGTTTCATGTTTTTCCATCATATTATGAAGGATTTGGATTTCCAATTCTGGAAGCGGCCATATTTTCTAAAATGACCGTAGGTTCTAACGCAGCTTCTATTCCTGAAATTGCGGGTGATGGTGGTATTTATTTTGATCCATTTTCAATTAACTCTATTTACAATAATTTAGTTAATGTCATAGAGGATGAATCATTACTGAATGAAAAAATAGAAAAAACCAGAAAAAATTTAAATAATTATAGCTGGAATAAAAATGCTCAAAAAACGTATGAATTATACAAGAGTATTATTGAAAAATAAAGAGCGTCTCACTAATTGTAGTCGCTCTTTTATTTTATTTTTTAATTAACTCATTATTTTCCATCGATAAAGAGCTGGAAAGTTTAATACCTTGTGCTAATTTAACTAAACTAATAGCTAAAGGCGTTTTTGATGAATAAATAGTAATCGTATTTTCTGAAAAATTTGAATTTGGGCAATCGGCAGTAAATTCAAATCCGCTTTTGTTTAATTCTGCATCAACAATATTGTTTTTAAAAATAGTGTTTTTTCCTCCTGATATTAGGATTGCTCCTAAACTATTGTTAAGAACTGATATAGAATTTGCACCAATTACACTTGTAGGAGCACCGGTATCATTTCCTTTTGTACCGGTTACAATATTATTTTGTACTACAAAATTAGCACTCATAATACCTAATTCTCCTTCCCAATTATTATATAAAGCAAATGCATATGTACTTCCTCCCAACATATCAATAGTATTTCCTTCTATGACCGTATTCGTTGTAGTATTAATAGCTACAATTCCGCGACCGTTAGCTTTAATGGTATTGTTTTTAATTAAAGAATTCGATACTCCTAAACCACTGTCTTTGGCACCAGCACCTAAATAAATTCCATCTACTCCTTCAATTTCATTATCTCTTACTGTTACTCCATTTCCAGCAACATTAACAGTACCAAAAATTTTATTATTATACACTTCGTTACCATACACAAAATCATTTCTATAAGTATTTGAGGCAATACCCGCACCAACACCTCCTTTAAGAATGTTATCATGTATTTTAACGCCATCTACTACGCTAAAATAAACAATAGACTCCACTTCGTTTTTTTCAAAAACTATGGGACCATTTCCATGGGAAAAATAAAACCCTCCTGCTCTAGGTTGAGATGCTGAATTACTTAATTTTTGAATGTTATTACTGATATATACATTACTAACTCTTTCATATTCAATTAACTTACCACTTGAATCTCTGCCTCTAAAGGCTTCAATATTAAAATCACATGATGGTGCCGTGCCATTAGAATTAGGCATATCAATTCCCCCATCAATAAATTTATTATTTTCTATAATTATTTGTTCACAATCAGTTAAAGTTAAGTTTATTCTTCTAGCTCTAAAAAAACTATTATTTATAATTTTTATTTCTTTTGACCTTATACGCCTTGAATCATAATAAGGATAAATACCGGAAATCTGTAAACCGTCGCCAGTAGCATCTTGAAAAGTAACTCCATCAATGATAATATTTTCTCCTCCTTTAATAAGCATAGTATGGACCCACTCATTTGAAGGGCCTGTTGAGCCGTCAGAATCAACATAGCCAGAATTGTAATTATGTTGCTCTCTATCACCGTGTAAATAGCCACCAGATACAGTTATGTTTTTTTCATTATAAATAGCCAAGAGAGCCGCTCGGAAATGACCGTTAGGTTGCATTCTTAAATGCGTATTTGCAGACATAACTAAATTAAAACCTGAAGGAATGTTTATTGCATGAGTTTCAGGAACTCCTTGATTTAAAGCCCCATCTACTTTAAAATAAGCATCCATTTTATCAATAGAAAAGGTGGTGATTCCCATGCTCCTTATTTCAACAAATAAAGTTTCTAATATGCTTTTATTCTTAAATGCCACATCATCAGGCACTACACCTTCCACAATACCCCACCTCTTAGGGTCAAAATTAAATACAGGGTCTTTTGTTTGTGGTTTAGACCCGGCAATAGTTAAAGTGGAGTTTAACAGCTCGCCAGAAACAACATTGGTATTGCCAAAGTTTATGGTACCGTTAACAATATCGCCACCTTCATAAACAATAGTAACATTATTAGGTAAAGTAATGGTTTGCCCCCCTAAATCCATCACACAGTTAATAATTACGGTGGAATTTGCAGTAACGGTAGCTAAATTAAAATCGCAAGGCGTTGTAGTGGGCGGTGCTACGGGGTCGGTGTCTTCTGGGGCTGTGCCATCAACTACGGCATCAGCGATGGGCTCTACAAATAATTCTTCATTATTGCAGGCCAACAGGGACAGCGTTAAAAAGAATACTAAATACATAGGTTTAATCATCATTTTCATAAGTTCTCGATTTGGGAATGTGTTGATTATTGGTTTCAATATTAAAAATAAATTTACAGTTACCGTTCAAGTGTTTCATTTTTTCGATGAAAAACTTGTAAAATTCAATAAAAATCGTTTAAGAGTATTTTTTTTACGATAACCTGCTTTTTAATAATCAACTATATCTACGTATGTACATGCTATTTAGACGTCCCTAATTTTGGAATTGCAAAAATATTTTAAAAATGCGTATTACAAAGCACTTGTTAATAACTTGTAATAACTTATATGTTAGCAATTTATAGGTTCAGCAGTCCCGATAATTATAGGGATGGTAGAATGATGATAGAATGATGATAGAATAAAGATGATAGAATATAGAATATAGACTTGGCATTAACTGGCAACGTGAGGCAGATAATCATTGGGGGGAATTTGAAACTGAAAATTTGAAGATATGGACTGTCCCCTTGAGGGGACTTTAGGGGTGTTTTTAAAATTTGAGTGATATTTAAATATTTGAAAACCAAATATGTAAAATGCTTGTCAATGGTGGAACAAAGAACAACGATCAACGATTAACGAATTTTTGACTTTTGAACTTTTTTCAACTTTGCGCCTTTGCGCCTTTGCGAGACAAAAAAAATTATCAAGCGATATTGTTGACAATAGGATTTGAAACTGAAAATTTGAAGATACGGACTGTCCCCTTGAGGGGACTTTAGGGGTGTTTTTAAAATTTGAATGATATTTAAGTAATTGAAAATCAAATATGTAAAATGCTTGTCAATAGCAGATAAATCATTGGGGACCTATAGCTTTGCGGTACGTATGCCCTCCTTGAGGAGGGTTAGGGAGGTGTTATGTTATGTTTAACTGGCCACTTTGTATCTGGTTTGTTGCGTGTTTTAAGCACCTAATTTAGAAAATCCGTAGGATTTTCCAAGTAGGCACAGACCAAGCTATAGCTTATAGGACACGGTATTGGGCAATGTAATTTTCTAAATTAAAATCAATATCTTTTTTCGATAATCTTATTTTATTTTTCGGTATTGACTTTAAAGTTTTTCTAATATGCATTACTTTTTCTTCCTTTATAAAAGTTGGGATTAAATTTTCAAGTTTAATTTTGAAAAGACGGTTTAGGATTACCAAATCCTCTTTAGAAAAAGGTCTGATTCCGTTAATAAGTTCAGAAACATATCCTTTTCTATGCCCCAATATTTTCGCCAAATCAGATTGATTCAAACAATTTTCTTTCAGTTTTGAGCGAATAAGCTCTTTTCTTTTGGTATAAAATTTATTTTCAGCTTGAATAATTTGTTCCGCTAAATCACTTTCTTCAATCAAGTCTTTTGTAATACTTTCACTATCGGGCCAATTTTTATCTTCATATTTTTTTATCAGTTCAGATAAGTGTTTTCTCAAAGGCTTATAAGACTCATTTTCTTTAGCCAAAACTCTCAGTTTAAGAAATAAACTAGATGCTCTTTCAAGTTCTAATTCACTATTTAATGAATTGATATTTGCTATATTTTGAATTGAAAACTTTTCCATAATTAAATCAAATTTTGGTTTCTCAACCATTTTTCTATCGTGCTTTTAGTTCCTTTAAACGTTTTATCATACTCTTTGTGGTTTCCTGTCCATACAATTGAGGCCTGCGAATCTTCAAAAACTATTAAAATCATCGTTCTGTGAATACTTATATTAAAGAAGTAGAAACCTTCAGAATGAACATTGTCAGCGTCAGGTCTATCGTTTTTATTTCGATAGGGTTTTTCCAATCAGCATTTTCAATGTCTTGAATCAGTTTTTTGATAGCTTCACTCAACTTTTTGTTTCCCTGGTTCTTTTTCTCAAGTTTTAAAAGTTTTCTTTTGTTTAGTAAATTCAAATTTCAAATGATTTACTGCAAATATAACAAAAAGTTTCATATAATATAGAACTTTAATTTCGTTCTTTATCTCGACTAACGTGGGCCAGATAAATCATTGGGGGGAATTTGAAACTGAAAATTTGAAGATATGGACTGTCCCCTTGAGGGGACTTTAGGGGTGTTTTTAAAATTTGAATGATATTTGAGTAATTGAAAATCAAATATGTAAAATGCTTGTCAATGGTGGAACAAAGAACAACGATCAACGAATTTTTGATTTTTGAACTTTTTTCAATTTTGCGCCTTGATAAAGTTCTTGGTTTATAGAATAAAGATGATAGAATAAAGATGATAGAATAAAGATGATAGAATATAGAATATAGACTTGGCATTAACTGGCAACGTGGGGCAGATAATCATTGGGGACCTTGTAGCTTTGCGGCGGGTATAACAGCTCCTAATATTTATCCGGAACCCACGTTTATATATTCAGATTTATTGAAAATTCATATTTTAGGTAAAAATAATGTACCAATCGGTCTTACATCTTTATATTTGCCTTAAATGCCCTGTTCCTGTTTAAAATGAAGAAAAAAATAATTAGAATAACCACGGTTCCCATGTCGCTTATTGGGCTGTTAGGAGGGCAATTACGTTATATGTCCACTTACTTTAGTATATTGGGAGTAGCTTCCAGAGGATCAAAAAACGAACTGTCAAGCTTACAGAAATTGGAAGGCGTGCCAACTTATGCCATTGAAATGACCCGAAAAATCACGCCCATAAAAGACCTTATTGCGGTTTACAAACTCTACAAATTATTCAAAAAAGAAAGGCCATTTATTGTACATTCCCATACCCCAAAGGCAGGAACGCTGTCTATGCTAGCCGCAAAATTGGCTGGCGTGCCCCACAGGCTCCATACTATAGCCGGCTTACCACTTCTGGAAGCCACGGGTTTTAAGCGCACGGTCTTGAATACCGTTGAAAAAATAACCTATGCCTGCGCTACAAAAATTTACCCGAATTCCCATGGATTAAAACATATTATATTGGAACATAAATTTACCAGTAATGACAAGCTAAAAGTTATTGCTGAAGGGAGTTCCAATGGCATTGATACGGATAGGTTCAATCCGGAAAAATTTGATAATGAAGATAAAAACCGTACCTTAAAAAAAAGTTTAAATATCCATGAGGAGGATTTTGTTTTTGTTTTTGTGGGACGATTGGTTTCTGATAAAGGCGTAAACGAACTTATTGAAGCTTTTAACAAAATTTCTGGAACACATAAAAACACCAAATTGCTTTTGCTTGGAGATTATGAAAACGAACTTGACCCTTTATTTGAGGATACCCTGAACAGCATTAGCAAAAACAAACAGATCGTTTCCACGGGATGGGTACACGATGTTTGTCCTTATTTTGCCATATCAAATGTGCTAACGTTCCCCAGTTATAGAGAAGGTTTTCCGAATGTGGTTATGCAAGCCGGCGCCATGGGCTTACCTTGTATCGTAACCGATATTAATGGCTGCAATGAAATTATTATTGAAGGCAAAAACGGCACCATAATACCTGTGAAGAACAAAGATATACTTTACGATAAAATGCTTAACATGCTTTTAGGGCACATACGTTTCGATCCTGGTATATGCCGGAATTTAATAGTCTCCAGATACCAAAGGGAAGTGGTCTGGAAGGCACTATTGGAGGAGTACAACCACCTTAAACCCTAACCCTTATGATGTCGAAAATCAAGTTATTGAAAATTGTTTTTACAGACCGGCATACGAAAAGCTGGTATAAGATACTTTATGAATCCATTGATTATTGCTGGGCCAAAAAAGAATTTACTGGGGATTATTTTCGGAAATTCCTGTACAGAAAAGATATTGTTGATTATAATGCTGCTCTTTGTTGATAGGCCTTTTCTTGCCGACAACGTTGGTATTCAGGACTTGGTTCACATATTCCTGCGGGTTTAGCTCTGGGGAATATGGCGGGATGAAGAAAACCTCTATTTTGTCCGTTTTTTGCTGTAAGTTTTACTAACACCGGAATGGGCATGATGTTCCTGCCTTCGGGATTGGCATATTTTCCTGACTTTACCAATAG
>NZ_JBFVFE010000085.1:0-12005 GCF_052728615.1 Mariniflexile sp.
ATTTTCTGCTCATCGGTTTTTAGGTCAAAGATAATATTTTTTGGAAAATGGAAATTTGTCGTACACCCATAAAAACTGATAAATTAGACACTGATTTGCTTCGCCTGTTCGCTATCGCTCGGGTCACGGATTTTCATGGATTTTAATTCATGAAATTATCACATACAGAGTTAAAAAATTTTCAATCAGCCGAATAGTTACTGATTATTAAATAGTGCTGACCAATAAAAATGTTTAAACACTGTCATTGATTCTATATTTAGAGTGTTTTGGTCTATTATCACCCTTTTCTTAGTTTTAACCCTAATAAAAGTTTAAAAATCAATTAGTTTGTTTATCAGATAGTTACGTCCAAGTCTTTATTCTAACAGCGAAGCGGTCTTGATTCTTTACCGGACACAAGTTCTTTTCAAAATATCGGTCAAATTATTCAAATTGAATCTATTATAAATAGCTCTTTTTCGCCATGTATTTCGTCGATAATTGCTCCTTTTAACGAAAAAACAGCACGTTCATACCATTTTTAATTCACTAACGAATCAAATTTTTTAGTTTTAGAATAATTAATCCAATACCTCTCATGAAAAAAATACTTCCCTTAATGTGTTTTGTATGCATTTTTAGTTTCTATAATGTACTAAATGCACAAAACGATAAAAAAAGCAGCCCTATAAATGATTATTCAGAGCGCCCTTTAAACAATACGGATACCATTCCGGATTTTGATTCTAAGGTAAACAAGCTCATGATCACTGGAACCATTTATGAAAACGATGGCAAAACGCCTGCTAAAGATGTTATTCTGTATATATGCCAGCCCGATGAAGATGGCAATTACGAATTGAAAAAAGACAGCAAGCGCAAACGTTATGTGTACCACAGAGCTTGGATAAAAACTGATGCCGATGGACGTTACACGTTTTATACCTTTATGCCCGGGGCAAACAGATACGTAAAAGAACTAAAACAGATACAACGTATTATCAAAGTTCCCGGACAGCCCGAAAAAGAATTGAATTCCTTCTTTTTTAACGATGATCCTTTAATACCGGATTTAACACTCGCATGTCGTGCACAAGTAGTACAAAGCATCTTAAAACTTGAAAAAAAAGACGGAATGTATGTTGCCAATAGAGATATCAGGCTGGAAAAAGGCGTACCAAACCTGCAATAGAAATCAATTGATCACACCAAAACTTAAAAGTCCCACTTCTGGTGGGATTTTTTTTTGTTTGTGCGCTACGCATACCATATATCTATAGGGTGCAAATCCCGAACGAGCCTGCCAATGGGAATCGTCAGCCAAGAGCAAGGGTGTCTTTCGTGAGGGAGAATCTGAAGGAATCTGGCGGCAAATCTGTGACTGAACGAACAGAAACATAATATAAGGCTTACTCTGTGGGTCAGTGGGCATTAGACCGCAAAGCCCGATAGTTGGACGTAAACAGAGGTAGTAAATTATGTCGGTTACAGTGAAAGAGATATGAGTTTACCGTAGGAGGTCTGCAATAGATAACCGAGGCCGGGACGAGCGAACTGTTTAGGCAAAGTATCATTGCAGAAGTCAGCCGAAGCCATATTAGCGGAGAAGCATTCGTAATGAATGTGGAGCGAAGGGCTGAACCCTTAAAGCTGAGGAGTTTTTTTTTAGAATAGTAAAAGACAATGAAAAAGGATAGAAAACAGTTGAAGAATCAGATGGAGCCTGCTGGACAGGAAGAATGTTTTCATAACAACGACCTTTTCGCTGTAGCGACACCCGTATGGTATCAAAACAGCGGAAAGGTAAATCCCGGGTGGCTTTCTATATGCAAGGAAGAACGAAATCAGACAACAAGTTTACTGAGACAAGTTGCAAGTTTCAGCAATTTGCAAAAAGCCTATAGGCAGGTAAGAAGGCAATGGCGGAAGTGCAGGCGTGGACAAAATGAGCGTAAAAGACTTTGGAGATTGGTTTGCCGAGCATTACCAAGCACTTCAAATGGAACTACAACAAGAAACCTACGAACCACAAGCCGTTAGGGGGATCCAAATCCCAAAACCCAAGGGCGGATTTCGCCAATTGGGCATCCCCACCGTAAAAGACCGAGTGGTGCAACAAGCCATCAGTCAAGTACTGCAACCAATATCCGACCCGAAGTTCTCGCCCAACAGTTACGGATTCCGTCCCAAACGCAACGCCCATCAAGCTTTGGGACAGGCTTGTAAGTTTGTCAAATCAGGCAAGACCAAGGCAGTAGATCTAGACCTGGCCAAATTCTTTGATGAGGTAAATCACCAAAGATTGATGTGGCTATTGAGTACCAGAATAGGAGATAAGCAACTTTTACGGCTTATCTTAAAAATTCTAAAGACGGACATTCTAACCGACGGACTCCAAGAACAACGGACAAAAGGCACTCCGCAAGGAAGCCCTTTAAGCCCGCTGCTCTCCAACATTGTTTTAGATGAACCGGACCAAGAATTAAACCGCAGAGGTTTGAATTTTGTTCGCTATGCCGATGATGTACAAATACTTGTAAGCAGTCAGAAGAGTGCCGAAAGAGTACAGGCAAGCGTCATAGATTTTATAGAAAACAAGATGAAACTAAAAGTAAACCGAGAAAAGAGCGGTATTAAACCGTGCCATCAGGTGAACTTCTTAGGACATAGTCTATTATACGGAGGTAAATTGGGTTTGGGCAGATCGAGTGAACAACGTCTCAAAGACAAACTCAAAATGGTAACCCACCGAAAAAGAGGTGTCAGCCTTGAGCAAATCTTGAAAGGACTAACAGTTGTTGCACAAGGATGGTTGCAGTATTTTCACTTGGCACAAATGAAAAGTAAACTCCCAGCAATAGAAGGGTGGCTACGCAGACGGCTCAAATGTTTTAGATTAAAACAATGCAAACGAGCCATCGGAGTAGTCAGATTTCTGCAGAAGCTAAAAGTAGAAAAGACTCTGTGTTGGCGATTGGCATTAAGCGGGAAAGGATGGTGGCGATTGTCTAACAGCCCTGCATCAAACATAGGAATGAATAATAACTGGTTTTTAGAACAAGGCTTTTACAGCCTGACATCGAATTATCAGAAGTTATTTTGTAAACCACTTTAAGGAAACCGCCGTACACGTAAGTACATACGGTGGTGTGAGAGGACGACAAAGTCAAGGTTTAAACTTAACTTTGTCTCCTACTTTAATTACCTTCATTTTGTGTATATATTTTTTTATGTTAACTTATATAAAATTTAATTAAGATTCATGAAGGCGTCAGACCTATTTATAAAAGCATTGGAAAACGAAGGCGTAGAGTATATTTTCGGATTGCCAGGCGAGGAGAATTTGGATATATTGGAATCCATTCGGAAATCAGATAAAATAAAAATGCTGCTCACGCGCCATGAACAAGGTGCCGGATTTATGGCAGCCACTTATGGAAGGTTAACGGGTAAAGCGGGCGTATGCATGTCCACACTCGGCCCAGGGGCTACCAATATGGTAACGCCTGCTGTTTACGCACAATTGGGCGCCATGCCACTGGTAATCATTACGGGACAAAAGCCTATAAAAACAAGTAAGCAAGGTAAATTTCAAATTGTCGATGTGGTTGAAATGATGGAACCACTCACCAAGTTCACGAAGCAAGTAACCCATAGTGAACATATTCCCTCCATAATTAGGGAAGCATTTAGGCTAGCGCAAGAAGAACGCCCAGGAACGGTCCATATAGAATTACCCGAAGATATTGCGCGCGAAGACATAAAAAAACCTTATGTTTTTGATGTGGTTGATTTTAAAATACCCCATGCCATACCCGAAACCATAATTGGCGCTGCCAACATGATCAAAAAGGCAAACATGCCGCTATTGCTTATTGGAGCGGGTGCAAACCGTAAACGTGCCTGTAAAGCATTGACTGAATTTGTAGATGCTTTGGGAATTCCTTTTTTTAATACGCAAATGGGGAAGGGGATTATAGATGAGCGCCATCCCTTGTATCTGGGAACCGCAGCCTTATCAGATTATGATTTTCTGCACGAAGCCATCCGTAGCGCAGATCTTATCATCAACGTGGGCCATGATACCATTGAAAAACCACCGTTTTTTATGAATCCTGAGGATAACCGTAAAGTGATCCATGTTAATTTTTTTCCAGCGGAAATTGATGAGGTATATTTTCCACAGCTTAATGTAATAGGAGACATTGCCACAAGTATTTCAAAACTAACCGAAGCTCTTAAACCGGATGCCAACCAATGGGATTTGGAGTTCTTTTTAGAGGTAAAAAACAATGTTACCAATCATTTATCAAAATATGAAAAAGATGATCGTTTTCCCATCTTGCCACAACGTTTGGTCAAAATAACCAGAGAGATATTGCCCGATAACGGTATGGTAACGCTTGATAACGGCATGTATAAAATATGGTTTGCACGCAATTACCCAGTCTATGCCCAAAACGGTTTAATTCTAGATAACGCTTTGGCTACCATGGGTGCCGGACTTGCCTCTGCCATTATGGTAAAAGAATTGAATCCTGATAAAAAAGTGGTTTCCGTAAATGGTGACGGCGGTTTTATGATGAATTCCCAAGAATTGGAAACCGCTATGCGGATGCAATTGGATTTGGTTGTCATCATTTTAAATGATAGTGCTTACGGCATGATAAAATGGAAACAAGAAGATGAAGGTTTTAAAGATTTCGGATTGGATTACACCAACCCGGATTTTGTAAAATATGCCGAAAGTTTTGGTGCCAAAGGCTATCGACCGGATTCCGTTGAAAACTTTAAAGACATCTTTAAAAAAGCACTCGATTCCAAAGGAATCCACCTTATCGACCTTGCGGTTGATTATTCATTAAATCACGAAATATTGAATGTTCTTATTAAAGAATTTTCAGAAACCCTTAAAAAATAAAAAATATGTCCACAACAACAACAATTAATCCTGCAACCGGCGAAAAAGTAGCCGAATACGAACGTATCACTACTGATGAAGCACTAAAAAAAATAACAAAAGCCCAAGCGGCCTTTAACGATTGGAAACGGTTTTCGTTGGAAAAACGCGCCAAATTGATGCACAAATTGGCAGACGTTCTGGAAGACAACAAAGAAACCTATGCACAATTGGCTACCACCGAAATGGGTAAAGTCATTGGTCAGTCTCGCAAAGAAATTGAGAAATGCGCTTTGGTATGCCGATTTTATGCAGACAACGCCAGTACCCTGTTGGCTGATGAAACCATAAAAACAGAAGCCACCAAAAGCTATGTCACGTTTCAACCTTTAGGGGTAATTTTAGCTGTTATGCCTTGGAATTTCCCGTTTTATCAAGTCATTCGTTTTGCAGCACCCGCATTAATGGCAGGGAATGTTGGGGTTTTAAAACACGCCTCCAATGTGCAAGGGTGTGCCTTGGCTTTAGAAGATGCTTTTGCCAAGGCAGGATTCCCAAAAGACGTTTTTACAAATTTGAATGTCCGTTCCAAACAGGTAAAGGACCTTATTGAAAGCAACCATATTGTTGCCGTTACCCTAACGGGCAGTGAGCCCGCAGGACGCTCGGTAGCCGCCATAGCTGGACAAAATTTAAAGAAAACCGTTATGGAATTGGGAGGGAGTGATGCCTACATCATTCTAGAGGATGCCGATTTGGAAACAGCTACCGATTTGGCAACGTTTGGGAGGTTGCAAAATAACGGACAAACCTGTATTGCAGCCAAACGGTTCGTTGTTCTGGATGCCATTTATGATGCATTTTTGGAACTGTTTACCACAAAAATGAAAAAAGCCAAAATGGGAGCGCCCACAGATGAAGATACCTATTATGGCCCGATGGCACGAGCGGATTTAAGGGACGAACTTCACGGGCAAGTAGAAAAAACGATTGCACAAGGAGGCCGATTGGTTTTAGGAGGCATCGTACCAGATAGAAAAGGTGCTTATTACCCTGCGACCATTCTTGCGGATTTAAAACCCGGGATGGAAGGTTTTGACCAAGAACTGTTTGGGCCCGTAGCATCTGTAATCCGTGCCAAAGATGAAGACCATGCCATTGCACTGGCCAACAATTCGCATTTCGGTCTGGGTTCCGGCGTCATTACAGGCAATGAAAAACGTGGTGAAAAAGTGGCGCTACAGCTGGAGGCAGGAAATAGTTTTGTGAACAAATTGGTGGCATCAGACCCAAGATTGCCTTTTGGAGGGATTAAAAACAGCGGTTATGGCAGGGAACTTTCGGGCTATGGTATCCGAGAGTTTATGAACACAAAAACTATTTGGATTGATTAAAAGCAATCGTTTTATTTGCTTATTTTTCTTTTAAAAGTTTTCTTCCGCAAATGAGTTCATTATAAAAAGAATAACAAACCAAATTACCTGAATTTCCTATACGATTAATTAAAACCTATAAATAAACCGAAACAGTTAGCATAACCATGGTAAAAATCAATAAGATAATGACCAAGGGCATCACAAATTTCAGCCATTTATCATAGCCAACCTTAACAACAGCAAGAGATGCCAATATCAATCCAGTCGGACTTATAAAAGCAAATAGTCCCATACCAAATTGATAAGTATTCACGATGGCTTCCCTGCCAATGCCCACACCATCGGCCAATGGCGACATGATGGGCATGGTCAATACCGCCATACCGGAAGAAGAGGGAATAAAGAAAGACAATCCGCCATAAATGTAGAGCATCACGTTTATAAACAGCCCTTTATTCATACCATTGGTGGCATTACTGGCATAATAAAGCAAAGTATCGCTTATTTGTCCGTCCACCATCAAAATGGTAACACCTCTGGCAATGCCAATAATGATGGCAACACCCAGTAAATCGCTGGCACCTTTTACAAAAAGATCTACAAAAGTATATTCGTTGATTTTTCCGATAATTCCAATAATGATGGCACCCACAAAAAATACAACGGTCATTTCCAAAAACCACCATTCCAATTGCGATACCCCATAAATCATGACGACAAAACACATGGCAAATACAAAAAGTATCAATTTTAACCGCATGGTTAATGTTGCTTCAGAAGATGTGGTACTGCCAAATAGGGCATCAATGTCGTCTTTTTGACTGAAAATTACCGATTTGGAAGGGTCTTTTTTTACACGTTGTGCATAGCGGAGAATGTAAATGATGGATATTAAAGTAACTAAAATAAGCATAATTAAGCGCCCTGTTAAGCCGGTGGTCCAATTTATCCCGGCAGCATCTGAAGCTATAATGGTACTGAAAGGATTGGTTGTTGAGCACATGGTACCAATGGACGAGCCCAAATAAATACATGCCAAAGCTACCATGGCATCATATTTTGCGGCTAAAAATATGGGTATCAGGATAGGGTAGAAGGCAATGGTTTCTTCGGCCAACCCAAAAGTGGTACCTCCAATGGCCACCAACACAGTGACCAGCACAATTAAAATAAATTCCTTGCCCTTCAAGGTTTCGGCTAACCACGATATTCCAGCATCAAAAGCACCTGTGTAATTCATAATACCAATAAGACCGCCAATAAACAGCACCAGAAAGATGATATCGGCAGCCTCAATAATCCCTTTTATGGGCGATTTTATGAATTCAACTAAGCCTTGGGGTTTATTTTCCACTTTATGGTACGTATTTGGGATGCTAATAGGTTTCCAAATATCGCCATTGGTAAATTTCTCTATGGGAATCTTAATTTTTAAAGCATCTAAAGTTGCTTGCGATGCCACTAATATTTCGGTTTTATCCAAACTGGTTCTAGTAAATGTGTTCTCGTTTTTGTTATAAGCTAAAGAATCAAATTTGCCAGAAGGGACTATCCATGTAAGGATGGCCACCAATGCTGCAATAATAAAAAGTATGGTTTGTGCGGTTGGGAATTTTGTTTTTTTCAAACTTAATGTTTTATAAGAATAAAGATAGTATTATTTTAGTTCGATTTTTTGAGTCTGTTTAAGAATTTGTGATTAGATTTTTTATAGGCTATTTTTGATGCAGTATGAGGTAAAATTTTTAAACATAGCCGAGTTACGGTTCAAGATTTTAACGAGATAATGCGCAAAAAGAGACATAAAAAAATAATTAACGAAATTTTAAACAGACTCTATAATTAAGATAATGAATGTTGATATACACAAAAGTTGGAAACCTTATTTTGAGGCCGAATTTGAAAAACCTTATTTTAAGGATTTAACGAATTTTGTGAGAACGGAATATGGGAACAACAGATGTTTCCCTCCGGGGAATCAAATTTTCAATGCGTTTAACCACTGCCATTTTGAAAATGTAAAGGTGGTCATTATTGGCCAAGACCCCTATCATGATGTTGGTCAAGCCAATGGATTGTGCTTTTCTGTTAACGACGGCATGAAGCATCCGCCATCACTCATCAATGTTTTTAAAGAAATTGAAACGGATTTAGGAATTGAATACCCTAAAAGTGGAAATTTAACCAGATGGGCAGACCAAGGCGTATTGCTATTAAATGCAACGCTTACAGTGAGGGCGCATCAAGCGGGAAGCCATCAAAACAAAGGTTGGGAGGTATTTACAGATGCCGTAATAAAAACGATTAGCGATAAAAAGGAAAACGTTGTGTTTTTACTTTGGGGCGGTTTTGCAAAACAAAAATCAAAATTGATAAACCCGAAAAAACATAGCATCTTATTATCAGGGCATCCTTCCCCATTAAGCGCCAATAGAGGCTATTGGTTTGGAAACAAACACTTTGGTAAAACTAACTTCCTGTTGGCGCAAGTGGCTGCGAGTCCAATTCAATGGTAAGCTCGGGTTTTAAAACAAGAGGTGCCTTATTTGTTCTAACTGATTTTATGGTTTTATTGCAACTGAATTTTAGTAACAGAAAATTGATAACGACTAAAATGGAAACTATAAGTGTAATTTTAATTAACATAGGCTTTGGGACTTAATACATCGGCAAAATACAAAATAAACAAGCTGAAACCATATATTTCATCAATGATTATTTAAATTAAACACAAAAATAATAAATAAAAGACTACACAGATGCATTTATTTGCTTTTTTTTTTTTAAATTTTACAAAAAGCATTTGCATTTTTATTTTTTAAGATTTTTTTTTCTAATGGAGTCCCTAACGGGGCAGGCCAAACGCTTTTATGGACATAATAATCTTTATGGTCCCAGAGCATCGGGACGTGTAATACTTTGTGTGCCTTCCTAAAGACCGGCAAGCAGGTGTGTTATAGCCATTGCACACGATACATAAAGAAAAAACCATTATATAAAGGAGTTTATCATGAGTTATATAAGAACCTGAGTTTACATAAGGATTAGTGCATACTATTAATAATCAGGAGTTTAATAATTTTGTCATTGAGAGGCAACGATAAAAAAATTATCAAGAGATATTGTTGACAATTAAATTGAATTTGAATTTGAAACTGAAAATTTGAAAATATGGATGGTCCCCTAGAGGGCACTTTAGGGGTGTTTTTAAAATTTGAGCGCTATTTAAATATTTGAAAATCAAATATTTTAGTACATGACAAAAAATCATATTAAACATTTATTAAACTCTATTAAGCCTACTGAAACGCCAAAGACTATAAAGCTATTGATAATCAGTTATTTAAATGTATGTTTCAATTTTTTTCATGTACTTACATCAAAAATATAAAATACTTCTCAATGGAAGCTTTTTCATTAGAAAAAAGCGAAGCAATCTTTTAAATTGAACTTATTGGATTTTATTTATAAATTAAACAGATTGCTCCGTCGTGCCTCCTCGCAATGACGAATGTGATTGATATTCAGTTATTTTGATTCTTGCTTACATCGAACTCAGGTTAAGAACATTTTTTAAAGGCGTTTGCCCTGGCTTTAAGGTTGATTTAACAAGTATTATGAATGAACTTATTTAAAGTTTTTCAATTGGCTAAAACCTGCCTGCCGCAGGTTGTGTCTTTTTTTTCGTTCCGTAGCCATGCTATGCAACTAAAAAAAGCCTTCAACTGGTAAAAAAAATGATTGATTTTCCCCTCGATCCAAAAACTTTAAATGAGTTCAATTAAAAAAATGTAATTTTCAATGTTTATGAGGGTATTTCTTAAAATAAAATATATTTTTGAATAAAATATTAAAAATGGAAGGAGCAAATTGGGTAATTGCTAAAGAGTATGAAGACATCACTTATAAAAAATGCCATGGTGTTGCTCGAATAGCTTTTAACAGACCAGACGTTAGAAATGCTTTCCGGCCAAAAACCACCAGCGAACTTTACGATGCGTTTTATGATGCCAATGAAGATGTAAATATTGGAGTGGTTCTATTATCCGCCGAAGGGCCATCAACCAAGGATGGTATTTGGAGTTTTTGTTCCGGTGGCGATCAAAAAGCGAGAGGCAAGCAAGGTTATGTGGGTGATGATGGGTACCACCGATTGAATATTTTGGAAGTTCAACGATTGATCCGTTTTATGCCCAAAGCAGTGATAGCGGTTGTTCCTGGTTGGGCAGTGGGTGGCGGACATAGTTTACATGTGGTTTGCGATTTAACATTGGCCAGTAAAGAACATGCTATTTTTAAACAAACAGATGCTGATGTTACCAGTTTTGATGGTGGCTATGGGTCGGCATATTTAGCAAAAATGGTGGGGCAGAAAAAAGCGCGCGAGATTTTTTTCTTGGGAAGAAATTACTCAGCGCAAGAAGCTTTTGATATGGGCATGGTAAATGCCGTAATCCCTCATAATGAGTTAGAATCAACTGCCTTTGAATGGGCACAGGAAATATTGGCAAAATCGCCCACCTCCATAAGAATGCTGAAATTCGCCATGAACTTAACCGATGATGGCATGGTTGGACAGCAAGTTTTTGCAGGTGAAGCAACCCGATTGGCCTACATGACCGAAGAAGCGGTTGAAGGCAGAAATGCTTTTTTAGAAAAGCGCAAGCCTAATTTTGTAAAGAAATGGATTCCTTAATATGAAGCATATTTCTGTTTGGCTTTCCACCATGCGTTTAAGAACGCTGCCATTATCAATTTCAGGTATTATTTTAGGTTCTTTTTTTGCAGAATACAATGGTTATTTTGTGTGGAACATTTTTATTCTTGCCATTTTAACCACCTTAAGTTTTCAAATACTTTCAAATTTTGCCAATGATTATGGTGATGGTATAAAGGGTACCGATAGTAACGACAGGCTTGGTCCTGGGCGTGCCGTTCAAACCGGAAAACTTTCTGCGGAAGACCTATTTGGCGCCATCAAAATAAATGTATTGATCTCAATAATATTAGCACTATTGCTCATTTTTACGGCATTTGGCGTTAAATACTTCTTACTTACCGTTTTGTTCTTTTTGTTAGGCATTGCGGCTGTAGCAGCGGCCATTCGTTACACCATGGGAGACAGTCCTTACGGCTATAAGGGTATGGGCGATTTTTATGTGTTCCTCTTTTTTGGATTGATCAGTGTTATAGGTAGTTATGTTCTTTATGCAAAAACCATAGACCATCTGGTGTTCTTGCCTGCATTTACCATTGGTTTGCTAAGTGTAGCGGTTTTGAACCTTAACAATATGCGTGATATCGTATCTGATGAAAAATCCAAAAAAATAACACTGGCCGTTAAATTGGGCATCAACAATGCTAAAAAATACCATATAGGGCTTATCGTTTCTGCCATTGTTTTATCGGGGCTATTTGGTATTTTGTACTATACCTCTTTATACAATTTCATTTTTTTTATCACCTACATCCCTTTGATCATTCACATTAAAAAAGTTATAAAAAACAAAGACCCTAAAATGTTGGATCCCGAGTTAAAAAAAGTGGCGTTGACCACGGTTGCTTTAGCGGTTCTTATGGGAATTGGGTATTTAATGTAAATTTATAGATTGTTGATAGAACCATGAAAAAAATAGTACTTCTGCTTGTGTGTTCAGTAATCCCATGGGCCCATTCACAAGAAAAAACAACACTTAAAGTTATGGAAAGCCCAGAATTTCATGATGAAGTAAAATCTGGCGCAGTGC
>NZ_JBFVFE010000086.1:0-11961 GCF_052728615.1 Mariniflexile sp.
TCATGGTACAAATATAAGGCATAGCCATCAGAACATTACCACCTGCAAAGCAGGTGGATTTTTAAGATAAATTAAAATAAAATTATCAGGTATAAAAAACAGTATATATTCTTAGCCTTTTGTTATGATTTTGTTCAACACGCTCTATAGTCAGAATTTTTTATTGACTACGCTTATAGGTATAGGACTTAAGGAAGTACTCATTATGATTTCAAAATCAATGATACCTAAAATCAACTCCTCTTCGGTAATTACCTCAACTTTCCACAATCCTTGTTTTACATTATTCTTGAATGTATAACCACGATAACCAGCATCTCTGCCCCCAGTAATGTCATAACCTATATCTTCAACAATTTCCCATTCATTAGTGTTGTCATTATACCATTTCCAGCGATGAAATATCAATTTCTCTATATCTGTTGGAGCAAATATTGATGTAAAAACATATACATTTTCACCAGAATTGTAAATAAACCTCAACCTATGATCTCTCCAAAACACATACCACTCATCGGTTTCGTAGGTTACTACATAGTTGTTATTTTCCACTATAATATTGTGAGCCACAATACCACTTTCCAGCGCAAGAGGTACAGGTGGAATGAGGCTAAAAAAATAAAATAAATTAATGGTTGCGTACATTATAAATACGATGCCAATAATTTTTCCAATATGTATTTCTGCGCGTGTACTTGGACTTATATTATAAATAACAATTATTAATATCAGGGTAAAAACTAAACTAACCAACCCCGAAAAAATAAAAACGTTTGTATTCATTACTTTGATGAAAACAGGTATCATAAAAGTAAAAAAAGTAAAGCTTACAAAAAAATAAACACTAAATTGTAAATACTTATTTGATATTCGTTTTTTTAGAAACTCGTTGGCAACAAATAATACTACAAGGATGATAAAGAATGAAATTGTTTTAGATAGAGAAACACTTCTTGAGAAATAAATAACATAGGCACTAGAAAGGGCACCAAAGAAAAACTGAATAGCTAAAGGAAAATATTCCTCATACCGTTCAAGAAATGTATTTTTCCACGTGCCATCGTCAGCTAAATTATAGAGATAAAGTGTAACCGTTAATAATGTCATGTGTAAACTTAAGACGACCAAATCATACAATCGGTCAATACGCCCGAGAGTCAAGGAATCAAAAATAAATCCACTAATAAAAAATATAAGAGGCGCATATTTTTGATGCCTCATTATGTATTTTCGAAACTTGCTATTTCTAAACCTAACTAATGTTCTTTTCATATAAATTTTTGAAAATGCTTAAAATTAAACAATAAAAAAGAGTGTAATACCAAAAGCTAAATTTAGATCAAAATCAAGAATAATATCCAGCATTTTTTTTCATGTTTTGCATTCAACTTAAACTAATATAAAGTAGGCTTTATTCATCAAGTTTAATGAATTTCCTGAGTTTTAAAAGTGATTCATTAAACGACCTCGGGGAAGGAGCCCGCAAGGTAGTTTAATTCCAAACAAGAAAATTTTAAATTTCATGTCTGCCGACACTTAGTCAGGCATAATAAAAAAAGTCGATTCCACTTATTAATTCACAACAGCTGCATCCCTCTGGTTTTTCAAATAGAGTTTTCAATGGTGGGCTTCTAGTTAATATAACATTTATAAATTGCAAATCGTTGCGTTTGGTGGTTGGTACATTATTTTCATAATCATACCACGTTAAGGTTTCTGGCAATAATAATCCTTCAACGGTTTGCCAATTGCTGTATTTTATAAAATGGAATTCCTTTGCTTTTTCTTTGGTAAAATAGGTTACTGTGTATGCTAACCACGGCATTTGGTATGTTTCGGCATCATAATACAAAACGTATTCATCGCCGGGCAACTCCCCTATGCCTGCATTATAAGAAATTTTTATACCGGGGTAACTTTTACCTTCAAAAACCAACGGTTTTGCATCTTCGTACTTAATGCCGTCATCAGCCAAAATAAAGGGCATGGCATAAAAATAGAGCATCGGGTTATAATAAAATTTAGGATTCCCTTTATATGTCGTGGTATCTTTTGAGTGTAACCAAACCGACTTTCCGTAAAAACCTATGGTATGATTAGGCATTTCTATCAGTGATTTCCTGTTTTTTAAATCGGTGGTAGTCATTTCATCGCCATTGGGTTTTTGCATGGTAAATACAAGAGATTGCATGTTTTTCCATGTATCTAAACCTCCGTGGCCTTTAAATACGTTCGATATGTTTTCCGGGTACATACGTGTTGTTATATCTAATTCTTCTTCGGAATAGTTTGTTGTTTCACTTTTGTTGTTCTTACATGAAACTTCCATAACGGAGTTTTGATACCCAAAGCAATGATTACATGGAAGTCCCGATAGCTATCGGGATAAAAAACAATAATATAAACACATGAAATTAAAGTTACAATAGAAATAATAGAAATGCTTTTTTCATTTTATTATAATTGATTAGGCATTGTTTGTTGTATAAAATTTGTTCAAGTTACGTTAAATCCTTTACTTTTGCTACATACCTATGAAATGAGCATTACCGAAAATGGGTCGCAAACGCCAATGAAGAAATGCGAATGGCGCATAACCTATAAAAACAATAAATATCTACATGTGAAAGAGATAACAAGTAACCAAAACAGCTATATAAAACAACTAGTTCAATTAAAAGACAAGGCGCGCGAACGCAAAAAAAGCGGTCTGTTTTTAATTGAAGGGGAGCGCGAAATTACCTTAGCGTTAAAAGGCGGTTATGGGTTGGAAACCGTTTTATTTAACCCAGACATCATCTCTGAAACAGAAATAGAAAAGCTCATAAACACATCAACATATAAACCAGAAATCATTTCCATTTCTACCGATGTTTATCAAAAATTAGCCTATCGCGATACGACTGAAGGTGTGGTTGCCGTGGCAAAAAGCAAAAACCACAACATAGCTGAATTAACATTTAAAACTGAAAACCCACTAATTTTAGTTGCCGAAGCACTCGAAAAACCTGGTAATATTGGTGCCATTTTACGCACTGCCGATGCTGCCCATGTGGATGCGGTAATTATTGCGAATCCGAAATCTGATTTGTACAACCCAAATATTATTCGCTCTAGTGTGGGTTGTTTGTTTACCAATAATGTTGTAATGGGGCCCACCTCTGAAATTATTGAATTTCTAAAAGAAAAAAATATTTCTATCTACTGCGCCGCTTTGCAAGCATCAGTTAATTACAATACCCAGGATTTTACAAAACCTACGGCCATTGTTGTTGGAACGGAGGCGACAGGTTTAAGTAACGAGTGGTTGGAGAATGCGACTCAAAATATTATTATACCCATGCAAGGCGAAATAGATTCCATGAATGTGTCGGTTGCTGCGGGAATTCTTATTTTTGAAGCGAAAAGACAGAGAAATTTTTTGTAAAAAAAATTTCTCAATAATCAAAAAACAAAAGCCAAATGCTAACTTATTGGAATTTGGAATTTAAAATATTGGAATTTTATGAGTTCACAGAGTTTATTCTACATCATCATCGCTATTTTAATCATCAATTTCATTGTAGATAAAATTTTAGATGCACTAAATGCCAAACATTTTAACGATGCGCTTCCGCCTGAATTACAGGATGTTTATGATGAAACCGAATACAAAAAATCGCAAAACTATAAAGCAACCAATTATAGATTTGGGTTGCTCACTTCAACCTTTTCAATCTTGTTGACATTAGGCTTTTTAATTTTTGACGGCTTTGAATTTGTTGATAATATCGCCAGAAGTTACAGCGATAATCCTATTATTATTGCGCTTATCTTTTTTGGGATTATTATGATTGGGAGTGATATTATAACCACGCCATTCTCCTATTACAGCACCTTTGTTATTGAAGAAAAATTCGGGTTTAATAAAACCACCGTTAAGACTTTTATTCTTGACAAAATAAAAGGTTGGTTGATGATGGCTATTGTTGGTGGTGGTATTTTAGCGCTTATCATTTGGTTTTACCAATCTACTGGCACTCATTTTTGGTTGTATGCTTGGGGACTGGTGGCTGTTTTTAGTTTGTTTATGAATATGTTTTACTCCAAGCTTATTGTGCCTTTATTTAACAAACAAACACCTTTGGAAGCTGGAAGTTTACGCGATAAAATTGCTTCTTATGCCGAAACTGTTGGGTTTAAATTGGATAAAATTTTTGTGATAGATGGCTCTAAAAGAAGTACCAAAGCTAACGCTTATTTTTCTGGTTTTGGAAGTGAAAAACGCGTAACCCTTTACGATACCTTGATTAATGATTTAAATGAAGTCGAAATTGTTGCGGTGTTGGCGCACGAAGTAGGGCATTACAAAAAGAAGCACATTATTTTTAATCTAATCACTTCTATTTTATTGACCGGATTGACGCTTTATATTTTGTCGTTGTTTATTTCCAATCCGTTATTATCGAATGCGTTGGGTGTTGAAATACCAAGTTTTCATATCGGGTTGATTGCTTTTGGACTGCTGTACTCGCCTATTTCGGAAATTACAGGTTTGATTATGAACATGTTTTCCAGAAAATTTGAATATGAAGCGGATGATTATGCTAAAAATTCTTTTAAAGCAGAACCACTTATTACGGCGCTTAAAAAATTATCCAAAAATAGTTTGAGTAATTTAACCCCACATCCGGCTTATGTGTTTATGCATTATTCGCATCCTACGTTGTTGGAACGGATTGGGAATTTAAGGAAATAGATTATTTGAAATAAGCTGGCTAAATGTTAAATGCCAAAAATACCTAGCATATTAATTCAAGAAGTAGGATTAAATTTCCAAAAGGTTTTCACAGCAATTCTTAACACAAAAACGCCTTAAAAAACACAAGGGAAATTCTTCAATTATGTAAAAAAAATAATTATATTTACCGGATAACAACAACAAAGAACTTACCATATCCTGACCTATTTACGGGATATGAACGAGCGCTAACAGGGGGGAGTTGTTTGTGATGAACCTGTGTGAAACCTAAAACTGATGTTGACGGAAGTGGTATATTAAGCAATGAGGTAACAGCTGGACAACTTGGAAGTGGATTATTATTCAACTCTATCGCAGATATGAGTGGAAAATATTTAGAAAAATCGTTTTATTTACTCACGTTACGCAAAAAATGATTCAAAAACTACATTACGCAGCTCTAGGTGTTGATAACTTTTGAAGCTCCATATAAGCCGCTTGTTGGGCCGCTAAATAGATTTGAGCCTTCATTGCAAAATGATTTTTATTCGTTCTTTGTTTGAGCCATTCTAATTTTATGTAAGCTGCTATGGACAGTACATAATGGCTCATCTGTGTTTTGACTTTCTTGGTTGGCGATTTTGCAAAACCAGTATTGCTTTTTATCGATTTATGATATTCTTCCACTCCCCACCGTTTTTTGTAGATTGTAGTAACTTCGACATATGATAAGCTTAAATCACTACAAGCCAAGTACAACTCTCCGACTGTACCATTCTCGTTTTTGAAAACTTGCTTTGTGAGCAACAGCGGAAAATCCAGTTCTTCGAACCAAACCTCCACGGTTTGTTGTCCCAGCTGTAATGTTTCAATACTTATATATGTTTTATTTTCTTTATCCTCTAATGACAGAGCGACTTTTCGATTGCTCTTCAGGGCCATTATAAAATCGGACCTTAATTCTTTCTTGCAACAATCCATATTCTCAACAGAACTGTACCAACTATCGGCCAGTACGTAATCAAATCTAAATTTCCCATAGCATCCGCGCAACATCTTTCTGAACAGTTCATTTTTTGTCACACTGCTTTTGCGTTTTTCTTTCCCTGTTTTAGCATTGGTTACCCACGTATCTTTCTTTACAAACTCAACCGCACAAGGAAGTCGCATGCCACCAACTTCTACCAAAGCCGTTAGGAAGTTCACCCCTTTTACCGACCTGCCGAGCACATGGCCAAATGCCAACAATTAAGCTCGCTCTCACCAGTATATCTTTTTTCTTCTATGGAATCATCAAAACTCAAGGTTACAATGTCTTTTGATTGGGTCATTTCTTGAACATAGACTTTGGACTGTTTCCATAAAAACTTACTGTCCTAATTGCCTTTGGACAGCTCCCGTGTGGTTTTGTCGTGCTTAATTGACAACAAACTGGCCATACCTGTTGATGTGGTACATGAACTTGAACTTATCAAATAATCACTGTACAGATCTGCAAAGTTTTCCATTATTCTATGAGATAAAAGTTGTTAACTATTCAAGTGTTAAAACCATGAAATTTAAGACTGATTTTGCGTAACGTGAGTGGTTTATAGATTTTTACATTTATTCGTTTTTAACGGTTAAAATACTATTATTTATAACAAACCACCATTACTTATAATCTTTTTTACTACTTTTAAATATGATAAATAAAATTAAAAATTAGTTAATATGCAACCTATTATATATCAGCCTTTTAAAGAAGCGAAGCGTATTAAGGTTTTTATACCCTATGACATGATTGTTGTTAGAGAGGCTCTAAAAAAGATGAACAGTAGTTTTTGGCATCCACACCAAAAACTGTGGTCGGTAATCAATACAGTCCAAAATTTTGAGTATTTAAAAAAGATATGTGGCGAAAATCATAAAATTGAAAAAGATATCCGTTTTACTCCCGTACCAAGTGTTCCTCTAACTGAACATGCTTTAGACGCCCTTTTTGAACTTGAAAAAGCACTGGTTTTAAAACAATACAGCAATTCGAGCATTCAAGTTTATAAAAAAATGTTTAGTGTGTTTTTGGGAAAATTTATGCATCGCAATCTAAAAGAAGTTACAAAAGAAGACATTGAAGGGTTTGTGTATGAACTTATTAAAAAGAGCAAGATTAGTGAAAGTTATCAGAATCAATTAATCAATGCTATTAAAGCTTATTATGAGCACGCCCTAAAAACGCCCAGGGAATATTATGATATCCAACGGCCAAAAAAAGCGGTATCCATACCAAATGTATTGAGTAAAAGTGAGGTACTAAATATCATCCAATCTCCTCAAAACATTAAGCACAAAGCCATTTTGCATACCATTTATGGTAGTGGATTGCGTATATCTGAACTTTTAAATTTAAGGATTGCAGATGTTCATTCTAATGACGGCTATTTATTTATAAAAGACAGCAAAGGTAAAAAAGACAGGAAAACCATTTTACCTGAGCAATTATTGGTATTATTAAGAGAATACTATAAAGCCTATAAACCATCGTACTGGTTATTTGAAGGACAATCGGGTTGCAAATACAGCACAGCTAGCATAAGAGCTATATTTAGAAAAGCTGTGAACGATACTAATTCTAACCCATGGGCAACAGTTCATACCTTGCGTCATTCGTTCGCTACACATTGTATTGAAAACAACATAAATATTCGGCATTTACAGAATATGTTAGGTCATAGTTCTCCAAAAACGACAGAAATTTATACTAAAACTATTGAAATTAACAATAAAACTATTATAAGTCCATTGGATACCTTATTAAAAAGTAATATATTGCATACATAAACGATATAACTACAATTGGATTACTATTTATTGTAGTTATACAATTGTTGTGCCACATTGAATAAAAAACTTATGAGAAATATTTCAATTTTACTTACAATCATTTTAATTGGTTGCCAAACGATGAAAAAATCTGAATGTAATTACATAACAGATTATTATCAAACTATCTATAAAGCGGATTTGGAATTTGAAGCGGAGAATTATGAAAAGGCTTTTGAATTATACCAAGATGCTTTTAAATCCTGCAATGCAAAAAACACATCTACTTATAACGAAATTGGAAAATTCACCGAAAGTTCAGCAATTTTAAAAAAGTTTAATATTACTTACAAATTTGCTAAAGAGCAAATCCTAAATGGTGTCGAATTAAGCAGGTTTGAGAATAATGATAATTTTAGTGAATTCCTTTCTTCGGATTTCGGAAAGAAATTAGTTTCCGAATATAATAATCTACATAAAGAATTTGAAAAAAAAGCAAACTTTGAACTTCGAGACGAATTGATTTCAATGCGTAAAGCCGACCAAATGTATCGCAACAGCAATTATCAAGAAAATATAACCAAACAAGACAGTATTGACAAACTTCATGAAAAGCGACTAATTGAGATTTTTGAAACTATTGGTCATCCAACTAATAAAATTGTTGGACAGTACACAAGGGATTACCCAGTTGATGTTGGCCTTTTTTTACTACATACAGATGACAGTATCCGAATGAATTACTTTGTGCCAAAAGTCAAAGAATTTGTAAAAAATGGAACTGCACCACCTGAAACTTTAGGAAGAATGATTGACCAGTACTATTTGTATAACGGAGAACCACAAATTTATGGAACTTATGGAGCTCAAGGTGGAGGATATGCGAATATGATTGATGACTTAAAAAAAGTTGATAGTAACCGAATTTCGATTGGATTACCGCCATTGGAATTGAAAGAGAAAAAAGATAGTTTGATGAGAGCCAAATATGGATTTTAAAAACAACGTGGCACAACAATGTATAACCGCAATTACGGTGGATTCGACTACGTCCGAATCCACTCGGTAATTGCTAAGGTCAGTAACGAACCGAAGTTTTTGGTATATTTAACCCGTAACTGACGGTTATACGAGACCGTTGTGCGTCATTATAAAAAAACTTAGAGCTGAAACAAGAAATAAAAATACAAAACTTAAATAATGAATAAATTTCTATTCTTTTTTTTATCAATATATTTCTTTGCAAATTGTCAAGAAAAAAAATCCTTAAACTTGGATGAAATTAAAATTGTCAGCAATCTTGAATACAATTCCAAGGATGATAAAATATCTAAAAAAACTTTAAATACTTCATTTAAAACTATATTAGGCAAAAGTGCTTTGTATTCAAAAAATGGTGAATACTGGAAAGATATGAATTACAATCTATATCCTATATGTTTGGTTAAAAACAAATTAATTAAGACAATCTTTGTTTTAAAACAAATTCAAATGATTAATGGAGAATTATCAGAATTATACTTAATAAAAATAAATCAGAATAATGAATTAACTGATTTTAAAAAAATTGCAAAACAAGAATCTACTGGAAACTGCGAAAGTGATTTTACTTTAAAAATTAGTAAAATGACAGGAAAAATAATCCAAAATGAAACTTGTGAAATTGGTAGTCAAAGTGATGATGAAAATGAAGAAACTACAATAACAAATTCAGAGAAAACAGTAATTGATTTAAATAAATAACGTCGCACAACAGCAGTTAAAAGTAATGGCTTAGGCAAGGGCATACTTCCGAATTTTCTCCGAAAATTCAAAAGTTTGCGTTATATTTGTTTTGGCTTGGTCTTGGTTCGTCGCCACTTCTTTTAGCTGCAAAACGTTGTGCTTAATTTATGAAAAACATTCTGCTAATAATATTAATCCTGAATTTCACCTCTTGTAATCAACTTACAAAAGAGGTTGAAAATTCATTTTCGACAATGGGAATTAAGTTGGATAGCTTAAATAATATTGAGGAGAAAAAAATAGAAAAACTCTTTAATGAAATTAACTCGAAACGGATTAAAAAATATGACGGAGAAAATTCTGCAATGATTTATTATTCTGCAATTAAACACAATCGTATTGTGGATTCGTTGATTAACAAACTTAAATCAGTTGGAGAAAACGAACTCGAAAAAAAGAAATTAACAGACCGATTTGAATACGAAAAGGCTAACTTAAAAACTAAGCTGAATTCTATTACGGAATTCAACACAAAACAGACAATTGATTCTTTGCTAAAACCATCGAATGACATTGAAATTATGCCAAATTTTGCAATAATATCTGAATTTCAAAGCGGAAAATTAAATGCATCTGAAAGTTCGGAATTACTATTGCAGAAACTGAACGAAAAAATAAAAACTGAACTGAATAAAAACTAAGCACAACACAGTATAAAATTAATGGCTAGTTCTCGCTCACTTACGAAAATCCTATCGGATTTTCTATCTGGTGATTATTTGCTAAATTAGGTGCTTAAACACGCCACTAATCTTATACATAAACGTTGCCAACTATTTGAAAATGACTGAAAGTAAACTATTTTGGAAAGAATATATAAACATTTATTGTGTTGACAAAGGTCTAACTGGATTGACAATTCCAAATCTAGTGGGTAGCGTGAGACTAAACACAAATCTTACAGAATACACAATCAAAGATTTACTAACTGAAATAATTGAAGAAGAATTTGAAATCCTAATTTCATTTTGTAACGATATTGATGAATACGTTCTCGGAAAATTTAAAAATTGGGAAGCACCTAAAAAATATTTTCAGAATATTGATTCAATTTATTTTTCAAAAAATAAATTTAAAACTTCAATAAGCGAATTAAATCATCTAATTCTTGAACTTGAAAATCTTTACAACGATAAAATTGAGAATAGGACTTATTCAAAAGATGTAAAAACCAATGGTTGGGTAAAATTAACTGACGAAGATGAACAGAATTATTTATTAGTAAATGAAAAAATAAAGACAAATGAAAATTAGACTAATAGTAAGGCAGATTTTAACAATTACAATTTTATTTTTTGGATTAATATTAAATTCTTGTAAAGAATCAAATGAAAATAAATTTTCATACGAAGAATTTAAAGATGCTTTATATTACAATAACTCAACAGGAGAATTTTCAGATTTAGGGAATTTAGAAATGTGTATAAACAGATGGAAAATGCCTAAATACATAAAGTCGAAAGGAACAATGAATAGAGATGGTGGGAATAGTAGACTTTATGCAATTATTTTCAAATGGTCAAACATTATAGTTGACGGAAAAAATGTGGAAATTGAATTTGAGGCCATTCCTGATTCAGGAAAAACAATTGAAGATGTTTTTACAAACTCGATAAATCTAAATAATTCTAAATATCTAAAAGTAAAAGAATTTCGACTAGTTCCTATTTCGAAAACAAATTAGAACCGAAAAAAACAGTTGGCAACACCGTATATAAGCTATAGCTTGGTTTGTCCTCACTTGGAAAATCCTGCGGATTTCCCAATGCCATTTTTTATTTGGAGAGGTTCGTGCTAAAACACGCCACAGCTCATATACAAAAACGTTGCCCACAATGGGAGAAACTCACTCGATACGAGAAAAACCATAGCTTATTTTTAGAATTTTTTTTTGATTTTTAAGTAATAATAAACAGAAAAATAGTTTGCGGATTTTTCAAAATCACGGCGGAATTTTTAGCTCGTTTGCGGTTCCGAAGCGTCGGAATAGCAACTTGTGGAATTATTTACTCGGAATCTGAAACAGAAATAACATTGCGGAATTTAGCACGTTACGGATTTGCCCACTCAAGCGGAATTAACAAATATTGCGGAATTGAGCCAAACAGAATAAAAATCAACAGCGGAATAAATAATTGACCGAAAAATAAAAAACAACCACAGTGGGCAACACCGTATAAAAAAAATTGCTATTTTAGGCTTGCATTAAGGTCGTTGCTTTGCTTGCTTGCATCTGATTTTCCTACGGAAAATCCTCGCACACAAGCACGCAACTTTTCTTATACATCAACGTTACCTTGCATTAAAAACACTCACTCAAACGTAAGTTTTGCGGAAAAAATATTGAGATTTAAAGCAAGTTTTTGCGGAATTTAAAAACAGAAAAAACCAAGATTGCGGAATTTTAGCCCGTTTGCGGAATAAACAAAAACAGTAAAACCATGTTTGCGGAAAAACCAATCGCTGCGGAAAAATGAGCAAGTTTGCGGAATTGTTAAACGCAGAAAATCACTCAAAAAAAAGAAGAAAAAAGAAAGAAATAACACTATATTTAGCGGACAATAAAACTGAAAAAACAATAAAAACGCAAGGTAACATTGTATAAAAATAATGCGGACAAATCGCTTAATCAAAAGTTAGTGCGTGTTTGCAAG
>NZ_JBFVFE010000087.1:0-11918 GCF_052728615.1 Mariniflexile sp.
CTCATGGTACAAATATAAGGCATAGCCATCAGAACATTACCACCTGCAAAGCAGGTGGATTTTTAAGATAAATTAAAGCTATAAATGGAGCAACCCATAAACATATTGGAACGTTATTGGAACTTTACCGAGTTCCGCCCCGAACAAGAGTCCATCATAAATGCGATCATTGAAGGGGAAGATACGTTTGTGCTGCTACCAACAGGTGGCGGAAAATCCTTATGTTTTCAAATTCCTGCTTTAGCAAAAGAAGGTATTTGCGTGGTTATTTCGCCATTGATTGCCTTAATGAAAGACCAAGTTCAGCAACTTAACGATAAAGGCATTAAAGCCATGGCGCTGACCAGTGGCATTACTTACAGCCAATTGGACACGCTTTTGGATAATTGTATTTATGGCAATTATAAGTTTCTTTACCTATCGCCCGAACGTTTACAGCAGGAACTCGTACAAGAACGCATCAGGCAAATGAACGTCAACTTAATTGCGGTAGATGAGGCGCATTGTATTTCGCAATGGGGCAGCGATTTTAGGCCTGCCTATAAAAATATAGCTCTTTTACGACAATTACATCCCACGGTAAATGTGGTGGCTTTAACAGCATCGGCAAAACCCGATGTAGTAGAAGATATTATAAAAGAGCTCGATTTTATTCAACCCAAAATATTTAAACAATCGTTTTCCAGACCCAATTTGGGCTACATGGTGTACCATGAAAACGATAAATATTATCGCATTGAAACCATTTTAAAAAAATATAAAGAATCGTCTATTATTTATGTTCGAAACAGAAAACTGACTTTAGACCTTAGTGCTTTTTTGCAATCAAAAAATATTTCTGCAACCTATTACCATGGCGGTTTACCAAATGCTGAAAAAGACAAAAACATGACGCTTTGGTTACAAAACCAAAAACAAGTGATGGTTGCCACCAATGCCTTCGGAATGGGAATTGACAAACCCGATGTTAAAACCGTCATCCATTTAAACTTGCCCGAAAGTATTGAAAGCTATTTTCAGGAAGCGGGTCGTGTTGGCAGAAACGGAGAAAAAGCTTTTGCCGTTATTCTTAAAAACAACAGCGACGAAGCGTTGGTGAAAAACCAGTTTTTAAACGTGTTGCCAACGGTTGATTTTGTAAAACAAGTGTACCGAAAACTGTGCAGCTACTTCCAAGTTTCTTATGGGGAAGGCGAATACGAAACATTTGATTTTGACTTTAACAGCTTCTGCAAAACCTATAATTTCAGTCCGATTTTATCGTATAACGCCTTGTTATTGTTGGATAGAAATAGTGTCATCACCTTATCAAAACAATTCAAAAATAAAGTCTCCGCACAATTCATCATATCGAGTGCATCACTTTTTAATTATTTGGAAACACATTCCAATTTCAATTTAATAGTGAAATCCATTTTAAGAATGTACGGTGGTATTTTTGACCACGACACCAAAATTGATTTAGCTAAGATTGCTGAAAAAGCATCTTCCAACGAAAATAGCGTTACAAAAATCCTTTTGCAATTGGAAAGCGACCAAATAATCACGTTGAATTTAGCCAAAACCGATGCCCAAGTCACCTTTATAGAACCTCGCGAAGATGATAAAACCATCAACCGAATTGCATCCATAATCGAACAACAAAACAAACTGAAACAGCAGCAAGTTAAAGCGATGCTGGAATATGTAGAAAACGATTCGGTGTGTAAAAGTGTGCAACTTCTTACCTATTTTGGCGAAAAAGATACCAAACCTTGCGGTATGTGTTCGGTTTGCACAAGCGCTAAAAAAACAGTAAAACCTCAAGAAGTTAGCAGCATTAAAAACCGTATTATCGAATTGTTGGAAACGGGCGATCAATCTTCCAGAGCTATGATAGCTGCTTTAAATTGTACCGATGCCGAATTAAAAAACATTTTAAAATTGCTTTTGGAACACGATATTATAACAATAACACCAACAAACACATATAAATTGAGTCATTTATGAGGGATTTAAAAATCATATTTATGGGTACGCCCGATTTCGCCGTAGCCACTTTAAAAAGGTTGATAGAACACAAATATAATGTTGTAGGTGTTATAACTGCCCCCGATAAACCAGCGGGACGCGGCCAAAAACTAAATGAAAGTGCCGTAAAACAATATGCCGTATCACAAAACCTGACTGTTTTACAGCCTACCAATTTAAAAAATGGCGGTTTTTTAAACGAACTGAAAGCATTAAAAGCCAATCTTCAAATTGTAGTTGCTTTTAGAATGTTGCCAAAAGTAGTTTGGCAAATGCCCGAATTTGGCACCTTTAACTTGCATGCATCGTTATTACCAAATTATCGTGGGGCAGCACCCATTAATTGGGCCATCATAAATGGTGAAACAAAAACAGGGGTCTCCACTTTCTTTATTGATGAAAAAATTGATACGGGCGACATGATTCTTCAAGAAAGTATCGAGATACATCCAGAAGAAAACGCAGGAAGCTTACACGACAAATTGATGCACCTTGGAAGCAAATTGGTTATAAACACAGCAGATTTAATCAAAAAAGACCATGTTAAAACGATTCCGCAAACAGAATCATCTGATATTAGAACCGCTTATAAACTAGACAGAGACAATTGCAAAATTAATTGGAACGATTCTTTGGATAACATCTACAACTTAATTCGCGGGTTGAGTCCGTATCCAGCAGCATGGTGTACGTTAATCAATGGAAACGACACTTTGGATGTAAAAATTTATAAGGCTGAAAAAGAAAAAACAGCACACAATGAACCCATCGGAACCATTGTTTCAACAAAAAAAGAGTTAAAAGTATCGGTGTCAAATGGTTACATCATTATTAAGGAATTAAAGCTTCCTGGGAGGCGTATGATGGATGTGGTTTCATTATTAAATGGCTATACCTTTGGAGCAGATGCCAAAATGCTTTAAATCCTTGTGGGCTTTGATATTAAAAAATTTCATCGACAAAACAAGCATTCTTTATTAACAAAAGCAGCTTTTTATCAACAAAACCGTGCATTTCCCTTGCTATTGCTTGTGTGGTTGCATAATCCGTATAAATTTGTAATAGGATTTAACAGAATGTTTAACCAATTTACTAATAATTAAAATTTTTATTATGAACAAAACAGATTTAATCGATGCCATGGCAGAACACGCTGGAATTACAAAAGCGGCTGCAAAAAAAGCATTAGAATGTGCGCTTATTGAAATTGAAGGAGCTTTACAAAAAGGTAACCGCGTTTCTTTAGTAGGATTTGGATCTTGGTCAGTTTCTAAAAGAGCTGCAAGAGAAGGTAGAAACCCACAAACAGGAGCTACTATAAAAATTAAAGCTAAAAAAGTTGTAAAGTTTAAAGCTGGAGCAGATTTATCAAACGCTGTAAACTAATTATTTACACCTTTTTATATCAAAATGCCTTCTATCACGATAGCTATCGTGAGAAGGCATTTTTTTATTTATTAACAAAAGAGTTGCTTTTTTAATAAAATAATATTAGATTTAGTCACTAATTTCTAACGAGTATGGTTACCATAACGCCCAAAAAAGGAAATTTATTGATTGCCGAACCTACCATAATTGGCGATACTTCTTTTAACCGATCTATTGTTTTGCTAGCAGATCATTCTACAGAAGGCTCTATCGGTTTTATTCTGAACAAACCTTTGGACTATACTATCAATGATTTGGTTCCTGAAGTTGAAGCTACTTTTAAGGTTTACAACGGAGGGCCTGTGGAACAGGATAATCTATATTTTATCCATAAAGTGCCCCATTTAATTCCGAACAGTATTGAAATTTCTTTGGGCATATTTTGGGGAGGTGATTTTAATAAGGTGGCAGAACTTATTGCCAAAAAAATTATTAGTGAAAATGATATTAAATTCTTTCTTGGCTACTCGGGTTGGGAAGCCGATCAATTGGAAAGCGAGCTAAAAACCAACTCGTGGGTGGTGACTGAAAATGTCTATAAAAACCAAATCATCGAAAAAAACTACGAAACGTTTTGGAAAGAAAAAATGTTAGAGTTTGGTGACCATTACAGTATATGGAGCAATGCCCCCGAAAACCCAAACTACAACTAGCCCAACCGTAATTTTACATTTATTTTTTGAAGTAACTTATTGGACACCTCCGTGTTGAATAACTTTTTTCTGTATTTGGTTATAGGTTGAATGCCTACAATCACATTGGTAATGAATAGCTCGTCTGCTTTTTGAAGTTCGAATGGCGATATGGATTCTTCTATAAATTCATATTCCGGCATACCTTTTAAAGCATCCATAATCTGCTTTCGCATTACCCCTTTTAAACAACCATCGCTCATGGGAGGTGTTTTTATAAAATTTCCTTTAACAACAAATATATTTCCGTTTAATGCCTCCACAACATGCTTATCGGTATTCAAAATCAAACAATTATTCAAATTATTTTCTTTAGCATAAACACTACCAACTACATTCAACGCCTTGTTGTTCGTTTTTAAGGTTGATAACAAACTAGGTGACACATAATGATCTTTAAACAAATCGACTTCATAAAAATCATCATTGATTGCATAAAAATCGCCCTCCATTTTCTTTGCACTGATTATAAAGCTGATATTGTTTGTAGTAGGCAAGTACAATCCACCTTCGTTTCTGTGCACAAACAATTTAACGCGTGCTGAAGCTTTATCTAAATCTGATGCTTTTAATGTGTTTTGAATTTGTTCTTCAAGAAATTCCATAGTAAAATTCATGGGGATTTCCATACGCATGATACGCATGGACGCCATGAGCCTAAAATAATGGTCTTCCCAAAAAAATAGTTTGCCGTGGGATGCTTTTATGGTTTCAAAAAGGGCATCGCCATAGGCATAGCCTCTGTTTTGAATGGATAATTGGTGTTCTTGATTTGAAATGGTGCCGTTAAAATTTGTCATAAAAAAGTCCCGTTCACATCATTTTTGTGAACGGGACAAATATAATTTAAATTCTTTATTTTGATTCCCGTTTTCACGGGAATGACAATTTCAATGGAAACTTCTAAGAGTTCTTTCAATTAGGCTGAACCCAATACTTGTTTTAAACTGGAAATTTGATTTTCCCAAAGCATTTTCGATTCTTCTACCTCATCTTCCTCGGCAAAATCGGTTACAATCAATGATACATCTTTTGTTATTTCATCAACTTGGATTTTAATCTCAAAATAAGAGGTTTGGTCATCCTCCTCTGTTATCCATCTAAACTTAATGCGCTCGCCAGATTTTTTGCTTATCAATTTTGCTTTTTCTTCACTATCGTCCCAAATAAACGTAAACAGCTCGCCTCTTGAATTCACATTATCCGAAAACCATTCTGACAAACCAGAAGGTGTTGAGATATATTGATAGATTAATTGAGGTGATGCCTGTATAGTAAATTCAATTTCATATTTAACTTTTTCGTCCATAAGTATCGTGAAAATTTTGAGTTCCCAATATATACATTAATTGATAAGTATAGCAACAATTTTTAATAATAATTTACACAACTTATGTTTGTAGAGAATAATATTGTTTTTATATTTGCAGCCTTAAATTATGGCGAGGTAGCTCAGCTGGTTAGAGCGTCGGATTCATAACCCGGAGGTCGGGGGATCGTGCCCCCCTCTCGCTACAAGGTAAATAAAGGCAAACCCAAGATTTAGGTCTTGGGTTTTTGTTTTAGGTACAACATAGGTACAACAATGATTGGTTTTGAAAAATTATTATTTATTTTGTTTCTATTTGGTGTTAATCATTAGAATTTGAATAATATCAAGGGATTTGATTAAAAACATACTTCATCTGTTTATTAAAAAAATTGAAAATTTCAGGAATTATTAAATTTTAGTTTCCAAAAAGAGACTCCTACCCCCCTTTTGCTCCATCAGTTCAATTTCCAGCTTCTCATTATCTCCCAACACAAATTTAGGAAGCACATAAACGAATCGTTCAACATTGCCATTTGAAACAGTTTTTGGGATTTTATACTTATATATAAGCTACATCCTGTTTTAATCTTTGTGACGAGGCCTTTTGCTTATTATTAGCATTAACCCTATAAAAATTCAGATAATCCATCTCAAAATCAATTCCGGATCTGTTCTTTATTTCCAAAACCATATAGACTTCGTTTTTATGGTATTTTAGTTTCAATAGTTTTAAAACGATTCCTTTTTTTCGTTTTGTTGCTATGGATTCATATTTTAATTGTAAAAGATATTCACTAAATCGATTGTAATAAGCTACATTATCTCCTTTTTCTTTAATAACAGTATCAGCTTTCTTGGATTTTAATATGGGCTTTTCATTCCCAATGCTTTCAGTTTCCGAGATAAAATGGTTTAACCTAGATATGGTATCTGCATATTTTAAAATATAAGCATAGACTTGACCATCATTGGTTATCGCCAGTAAGTTACTGTCCTCTCCTGGGCTTGCCTGAAGCAATCCAAAATACTGTCCTTTTTCCCTATTATAAGTAAACACAAAATTATCTGAACCCGTAATCCCTTGTAGAATGGTATTGGGAAAGAATAATGCGACATTATTTTTGTTGTTGGCGTAAATAGTATCTAAAACCATATGATTCTGTGCATTAACAACACTTGCTGTACATAAAATACCAAAAATTAAAAATTGTTTTTTCATCTTATTCTTTTTAATTATTGTCGATTATTGACTTGACTATCGACTTTTAGAATTAATCTGTAATTATTCAATACGGTTACTTTAATATTTCTATTGTTACGCTGAAATATCTTTTTGACGCCACCCACTTGTGGCAGACCTGCGATATTGATATCCTGGACCACATCATCAACCACTTCCCTGGTTGCATCGGCTCGAAAACTGTTCTCCACATAAATCCCTTCATTACCATCCTGATAATCAAAGGCCTTTAGTTTTGTAGGATGGTGGTTGATATTGTCAATGTTAATCATCGCTCGATTGGGCTGAAAACCTACAAACCCATAAATCAATGTGTTTCTGGGAATTAAAAAGCCGTTTATCTCAGCGTCCTTCATTAAACGCATGCGCAAGCGATAATTTGCTTTTACCGTTTGTGTACCATCAACAATCACTGGTATTAATATCTCCTGGTCTTTATTTGTGATTGAAGCTTCCTTTTGAGGGTTTGATGCAAAAAAGAGCTGTTGCTCCAAACCCAATTCCTTAGTTGAAACTTTTGGATCTATTTCTGGTAATGCAGATTCTGTTTTAGGTTTTACAATTGGGATAGGTTCTTTTGGCTCAAGATTATTATAATTACCTGCCGTATAATCCATACGTCCATTTTTATAAATACTATCCACCATGCGCATCTTTTCCTTATCCAATAAATCAGGGTCATAAACCCCGGTGGAATCCAATAGGCGTTCATCATAGATACTGGGCGCATTGGTTTGCCTGACTTCCTTTAAATCGTTTATGGCATCCAATTTTGATTGATATTCCTTCTGCTCATTCTCCAATTCGGGTATTGGAATTTGATTGTTCTGTATGGCTGGAGCTTCATCATCTCCCATAAGATAAAAGGCATACCCAACTACAAATAGTACGATACATAACAGTACCGCAGCAAACACTATTTTATTTTTCTCTAGTTTCATCTTGTTGTTAATTTGGTTTTATTGGGATTCGTAATCATCTGTTTTTCGCAGGCTACTTTCAAAGAAATTGGTAATGAGCAGACCATGGGTGTTATTGGGAAAATGTCTATCCACATGGATCAGATTTCCGGTGGTCATAAGTTCATAGGTATCGGTAATCGATCCTCGGTTGACCTCAAAAATGGTAGTGGTCTCAAACGCATAGGGCTTTTTTTGTATGTTCACTTTAGAAATGATGGATATTACCCGTTGCACCAAGGAGTACTGCAACAATCGGTTATAGACCCCATCGGCTTTTTTCTGTCTGTACAAAGCATCCACGGAACTATTTCCAAGCCACAAGGCTTTCTCCAAATGTTTTTCATAATTACTGGCATCGATATGATAGAAGCACTTATGGAAAAGTTCCAAATGGGCCAGGGCTTCCACTTCCAAATTTTCTTGTTGGTTGACTAATTTTAAAGGAATCACGCTTCCTTCAGTACTGATTGCAAAGGCATTATTAACAGTTTCCTTATGCAGTTTTACTACAAGAAAAACCGAGACCACACAGGTAAGTGTTGCTCCTATGACAACCGAAAGAACAATAAAACGGTTTAGCTTTAATATGGTATAAATGTTTTTATAAGGTGTTTTTGTTTTCATTTTATTATTGATATAAAATCGATTATTATTTTGCCAAATGTGCCTTAGGCACCGCCTGAGAAGAGTTTGAAAACGAATGAGGTCGCTTTTTTATAGAGTTTGAATTTCAGCAGTACCACAAACCCAATGGACCCCAATTGGATGACTGGTGCAAAGAGCTCACTACCCCAATCCGTTCCGAAAAGCGTAGACCAAAAATTAGTATTAACCTCAGTGTAGAGATTGTTCACAAATACATTGACCAGAAAAAAGGCAGGAACCAGCATATACACACCTGTATAAAGCTTAAAGAAATTATAAGCCAGATTCCTGAAATTTTCAAATACCGCAAGACTGATGACCAAGGGGAAAAAAGCCTGCATAATGCCCAACAGAAAATAGCGTTCAGCAAGAAACAAAGGGTAAATAAACAAATCCAACAACCATAGGAACAGTCCCATGATAAAGGCTATGACCTTTAACCCAAACAATGGCGTTACCAAAGCTTCATAAAGTAAGGACATTGCTTTTGTGGCGGCTTCCAAGGCACTCACATCCTGTTCCAAATCCACATCTTGCATCTGAAGTGGAAGGAGTGCCGGAGCCGTGTCCCTATATTGTGATTCTATGGCGACCAGTATAGCATCAAAGACCCCTAAAACCTGGGTGGAGAATAATACGAGAATAACGACCGCAAAATTCTTTGCCAGTTCCGAAGGCGTCAATCCCCACGTATAGCCCTCATTATTAGCAATACCTTCATTGTATTATTTTAGGATATTGATCAGAAAAAACAATACCGCCAAGGTTTTCATGCCCGTAATGGTATATTGTGAAAAATCACTGTTCTTAATAGTGGTAAAAACTGCATCCACATATTCCAATCCTATTCCTAAAAAGATACCTGCCATAATCAATAATTGGTTTCTCTGTTATTGATTTTGCCCTGCATTTCCCTGAAGGATATAATCTCTTGATAGCGTTTCGTTTTCTGGGTGATTTCCGCTACCATTTCTTTGGAACGTAATTCTTTTTCTTTTAGAAATACAGCGCGTTCCGCATCGGTCATTTTAAGATTGTTACTGGACAATATCTGACTTACAAAATCCAAGTCCTCTACAGAACGTTCTATGATGGTGTTAAAAGATTCGGACACACGGTTGATTTCATCAACTTTTATATATGGCGAGTTAAGGATGCCCCTTAAATCATTTTGTACCATATTATAAAGTTTCTGGTTGTTTCTATAAAGTTCCTTGACAGCTTTGAGTTGCTTGATAACATTGCTGACCTGTTCGATACGCTCTTTTTGTTCTTTTAAAAATCTGACCGTTTTTAAGAGTTCTGAGGTTTGTTTTGCCGATTCTACCAGTGATTTAGCCAAACTTATAAAATTGGTATTATCATAAACAGGCATCCCTTGGCAGGCAGCGCCTGCTGGCATTAATAACGCAAAGGTCAGCGCTAATACTAGAATTTTGATGTTGTGTTTCATTTTCTTAAGTTTTAAATGTTAATACTACAGCAGCTTATGGCTGTTTTTTGATAAAGGTTTTTATTGCTGTTTCCATATTTTGGGTTTGCTTATAAATGGTCATTATGGCCTCGTTTTCTGTGCCGTCTGTTAGGTAGGCTGCAAAGACTTCTTTAGGGACTTCCAATCGAAAAATGTTGCTTTCCTTGCCGATCTTGATAAACATCTCGGTGTATTTTCGCTTTCCCGTCAGGTTATTCCTTATGGATTTCAATTGATTCAAATCATGGCTTGACAGACTCAATCTGTTTTTTATTTCTTCATAGCCTTTCTCATTTTTGAGACTGTAAATCACCTGAGTATTTTCCAAAATACTTGCCGATGTCGAATTATTAGGTAATTGATTGATGGATTGCAAAATAATCCCAATCGCTCCGTTCTGTTTTCTAATGGCCTGATAGTAGAACTCAACGCTCTCCAGTACATTTTTGAATTTGAGCTGTTTGGCAAACTCATCAAAAAGAATAATACCTCTTTCCGCTTTGTTTCTCCAAATGGTGCGCTGAATGGCAGATTTGATAAGCTTCAACATCACAGATAGGATTTCTTTATTGTCCTTGACTTCATCCAGTTCAAAGACTATCATGCGTTTGTCCTCTATCTTAAAGGTCTGGTCTTCGCTTACATTAAAAAGGAAGCTGTAAAGCCCATCATTAACATACTCCGAAAGAATATGCAGAAAATCATAGAGATTAAAATGTCGTTCCTGTATCTGAAGATCTTTTAGAAGGGTATCCTTTTTATCATCTACAAACTGATACAAACTAGCTAAGGAATGGGTATCATTACTACCATTTTGGTAGTAATACCTGATCACTTTTTTAATAGCGACTTCTTCGCCTTTGGTGTTCTCCTGTCCTGAAGCCAACAGCTCCAAAAGGAATATGGCCAAATCCTCCAACCTCTCTGGGGTAACATCGTCACTATTTGTTATATAAAAGGGATTGATACCCAGATTTTTCCCTTGCTCATATCTTAGAATGATATGGTCATCGGGATAGAGCTTTGCAAATTTGGAATAGGAACCTCCTAAATCGATAATGACCAGCCGAACGTCGGCCTCGAAGTATTGCCGAAGTATATTATTGGCTAAAAACGATTTACCTTCTCCTGTTGGTGCGAAAATGGCAAAGTTTCGTGCCTTGATGCGTTTCTTCTGTTCGTCCCAGACATCTTTGAGTACGGGAATGTTATGTTGCCTATCGTTAAATATGATGCCTGTAGCATCCGATTTATAATTGGTATTGTTTATGAAAAGACAAAGGGCGTGTTTCAAATCGGTAACATATAGGTCTTCATTGGAGAAATTCGAAGCGAAGCATGGGTAGGAGTTCAAAAAATACTGTTTCCGCTCTTCCCCTTTTGGGTAGTATGGTACTATATCGAGTTCCTTAAATTCTGTTTTAATCTTAGAAGCTATGCTTCCTAGATCTCGGGCTTCCTGAGACCAGAAGACCATGTTTAGATGGCCTCGAATAATTCTGGACGAATCGTCCTCGTTGATTTTAGTAACAATGTCTTCAATCTTCTTTAGGATGACTTTATTCTGTGTCCCAAAATTGGAACTCTTGTTGAGTTCTTCTATTTTCTTCTCCAGAAGTTTACGCCATTTGTGCTTATCATCCAAATAGATGATTTGATTGATGATATGGTTTTCATTGAGGTTCAATCCCAAACCATCCATAAAGCCTTGGTGGAACACAAAATCATCTGAGGTAAACTTATCATTGGTCTTGCTACTCTGTACTACATCACCAAAACACCCTTCACTATTGACTGCCAGTACATCAAAGTGGTTCTCACCAATTTCTATATCTGATTTTTTAAGCTGGATATCGGTATCAAAACCTTCATTAAACCCATTAAAATAGGTGTTGGTCATATGGATGATGTCGCTTGGCTTTAATGGACTCAGGGACACCCTGCGGCTGTTATTAATAAAAGAGACAGCATCGTTTACGGCATTGATAAACTCTTGAAGATGATGATCCATGTGCTTGTGAATCCCTTTTTCTATGTTTCTAAAGGGATTGGTAAACTTGGAGGCGTTTAAGGATTTATTGTAACTAATCAGTAGCAAATATATCGGTTTTGCATAAAACAGTGCTTCATTAACAATTTAAGTAATTTTATTAAC
>NZ_JBFVFE010000088.1:0-11847 GCF_052728615.1 Mariniflexile sp.
TCTGAAATATAGGGAGGTGGGTTTTTTGTTTCTCAAAACAACCCTTGTGTTTGCAAGGGATAAAGGAGATTTATTGTCGAAATTTCAGTTTTGTCGGTTAGTAGTGGTTAATTATATAAAAATTTGAACTAAATTAAATTTTTGTCATCTACTTAAAATCTATTTTTAGCATTAAAATCTCACTTGTCTCCACCAAACAAATAGCCATAAAACATCCCTACAAAAACGCCGCCACCTACAATATTCCCTAAGGTTGCCGGAATTAAATTTTTTACTATAAAGGTGGTCCAAGTTATATCAACGCCTTCAAAAATAGCCAATGGAATAAAATACATATTAGCAATACTATGTTCAAAACCCATCGTTACAAAAGCCATGACCGGTAACCAAATAGCAAAAATTTTTCCCGCAGTTTCTTTTGCTGCCATACCTTGCCAAACAGCCAGACAAACCAACCAATTGGCTCCAATACCTTTAAGAAAAGTTACTAAAAACGAATGGCTTGTTTTTGTCAGTGCCACTTGTTGAACTGAATCCATATAAGGCGAAGCACTAACAATGTGGGTTAAATGTGTAATAACATACGCTACAAAAATAGCACCGACAAAATTTCCAACATATACCAGTCCCCAGTTTTTGAGTACCGTTCTTATACCTTGCTTTTTATTTAAAACATTAGGCATAAAATAAGCATTGTTGCCAGTAAAAAGTTCTGCGCCCACTATTACAACCAAAATGAGTCCAAGTGGAAAGGTGGCACCAAATAGGAATTTGGTTATTCCAGGGTTTTCAACAGCTATTCCTGGCGAACCGCCTCCAACAATAATAGACAACAATCCGCCAAATGCAACATAAGCGCCCGCCAAAAAAGCAAGGATCAATGTTTTATTTATTTTATATTGACCCTTAGTTTGCGCTAAAGTGTTAACTATTTCTACAACTTCCTTTGGGGTATTCATACTATTTTATATAGGTGGCTAAAACAATATTTTCAATTTATCTTCACTTTTTTAAAATATTTTTTTAGAATATTTGATGCTGCTATCAATTCTTCGGGTGTGTTCTCCCTGGCATCTTTTAATTGGTACTCCCATCCTAAAGCAGCCCATTTATGGATACCTAGTTTATGATAGGGTTGAATTTCTATTTGTTCAATGGTATTGTAATCCCTAAAATATTTTCCCATGGCATGTAATAATTCAGGTGTATTGGTTATTCCCGGAATTAAAACATAGCGCAACCACATATTTTTACCCGAAGCTTCCCGGTGAGCTGCGAAACTGAATGTTGTTTCTTTGCAACTCATGCCAGTTAATGCTAAATACCCTTCCTCGGTCATGTGCTTTATGTCGAGCATTACCAAATCGGCATAATCATCTAAAAGTTCTTTTGAAAAACTATTTAAAATTCTTCCGTTGGTATCAATATTGGTATGGATACCTTCTTCCTTTAACCTTTTGAAAAAAGGGATTAATTCTTTGGCCTGTAATAATGGTTCGCCGCCAGATACGGTTACGCCTCCCTTTTTTCCAAAATAAGGCTTCATTTTAAGCGCCATTTCAACAAGTTCTTCAATAGCGTATTCTGTTCCGCCTGAAGTTTCAATAGAATCTGGATTATGGCAATACAAACATTTTAGCTTGCAACCTTGTAAAAAAACTACCCAACGGATTCCCGGACCGTCATGGGTTCCAAAGGATTCTATGGAATGCACGCGCAATGTGTTTTCTTCTGTTTTGATGATTTTCTTTTTAGTGTTTTATTTTTCAGTACATGCCAAAAATAGTAAGCTGACATTTAAACTGCTTCTGTTATTGACCCCTCAGCCTATCGGCATACCGAAAATTCGGCACAAGCTCTCCCCTTAAAAAAAGGGGAGGAATTATTTAGGAGCTCATTTTTAATGATTTGAACTTCTTATTTAAAATTTTGTCTTGTACTTAAGTTTTATTGGGATTACATGGATTCGTGGAACGAACGTGTAATAACCTCCAATTGTTGTTCTCTGGTTAACCTAACAAAGTTTACGGCGTATCCTGATACACGAATGGTTAATTGAGGATATGCATCTGGGTTTTCCATAGCTTCCAGCAGCATTTCCTTGTTTAGAACATTCACATTTAAATGTTGCGCATTTCTTGAAAAATAGCCGTCCAATGTGGTTGCTAAATTCTCGATTTGTTCTTCTTCATCTGCTCCTAACGATTTTGGCACAATTGAGAATGTATTTGAAATACCATCTTTGGAATCGTCATAATTTATTTTTGAAACGGAATTTAATGAAGCAATGGCACCATTACAATCGCGACCATGCATGGGGTTTGCTCCGGGTGCAAAAGGAATTCCTTGCGCTCTGCCATCTGGCGTTGCTCCCGTTTTTTTTCCGTACGCTACGTTTGACGTAATGGTTAAAACGGACATGGTAACTTCGGCATCTTTGTAAACAGGCAATTGTTTTAATACGTTATTGAATTCTGCAACCGCATTCCGTGCTAAAAAATCTACTCTATCATCATCATTTCCATACATGGGGAATTCGCCTTCAATTTGAAAATCAACCGTCAAGCCTTCTTCATTTCTAATTGGTTTTACTTTCGCATATTTTATGGCCGATAATGAATCGGCAACAATGGATAAACCGGCGATTCCGTAAGCAATATTGATACTTGGACTGGTATCAATTAATGCCATTTGCGCTTTTTCATAATAGTATTTATCGTGCATATAGTGTATAATGTTCATGGAATCGTTGTACACTCTGGCCACTTCTTTCATGGCTATTTTAAAGTTGGCCATGACTTTATCAAAATCCAGATATTCATCGGTATAAACGGGAATGCCATCAACCATTTGTGTTCCTGTAAACTCACAACGCCCCCCGTTTAAAGCTAACAATAAGGTTTTGGCCAAATTGGTACGGGCACCAAAGAACTGAATTGATTTTCCCAATTCTTGGTAAGATACGCAACAGGCAATTCCGTAATCGTCAGAACCTCGTTTTGAACGCATTAAATCATCGTTTTCAAACTGGATTGAAGAGGTGTCAATAGACACTTTGGCACAATAATTTTTAAAGTTTTGAGGTAAGTTTTCAGACCACAAAATAGTAATGTTCGGTTCTGGTGAAGCCCCTAAATTGTATAATGTATGTAAAAACCGGAAGGATGTTTTTGTCACTTTAGTTCTTCCGTCGGCCAACATACCTCCAATAGCTTCTGTTACCCAAGTTGGGTCGCCCGCAAAAATTTCATCGTAAGCTTCCATACGCAAATGGCGCACCATACGCAATTTCATAACAAATTGATCGATGTATTCCTGGGCTTCAACTTCGGTGATGGTGCCTTCGATTAAATCATTTTCAATATAAATGTCCAAGAATGATGACACATTCCCTAAAGACATGGCTGCACCATCCTGTTCTTTTACAGCGGCTAAATAAGCCATATAGGTCCATTGCACAGCTTCTTGGGCATTTTCAGCAGGACGGGATAAATCCAAACCATACGCTTTACCCATTTCAATCATTTCTTTCAAAGCTTTAATTTGCTCTGAAACTTCTTCACGCAAACGGATCACTTTATCGGTCATGGGGCCGGTAATACCCGCTAAATCCTGTGTTTTTGCTTCAATTAAACGTGTAACTCCGTACAATGCAATTCTACGGTAGTCGCCAATAATCCGTCCACGTGCATAATTGTCCGGTAAACCTGTTAAATATCCTAACGAACGGAATTTTTTGATTTCATCGGTATAAGCATCAAAAACACCATCGTTATGTGATTTTACATATTTATTGAATAAATTTGAAAGCTGGTCGTTTGGTTTTAGGCCATGTTCAGACAATGCTTTTTCAACCACTTTAAATCCTCCAAAAGGTTTCATGGCTCTTTTTAAAAGTTCATCGGTTTGCAAACCAACAATAACTTCATTTTCTTTATCAATATAACCCGCTTTAAACGCGTTGATTCCAGAAACAACATCGGTATCTACTGAGCGGACCCCATGTCGTTGTCTTTCTTCTTTAGTACCTTGTTTGCATATTTCCCATAATTTTTTTGTTTTTTTGCTCGGCCCGACCAAAAAATCGTGTGTTCCGTGGTATGGGGTAATATTTTTTGTAACAAAGTCTCTTAAGTTTATCGCCTCACTCCAAATACCTGTATTAAAAATTTTAGTTTTCATCTGTTTATATGTATTATCCTTGTTCATTTTAAGTGTGCAAAAATAAACCCTAAACTTAGTTGTAAAACTGACAAATGTCATCAAAATCTGTTTTTTAAATTTAGTTGATTTCACGAAAACGTTTGAATTGCATTTTTTTATGAATGACCCTTTCCTTTCTAATTGATAGTCTGTATTTAAACGCTACTTTGATAAGAATACATTAAGAAATTACAGACGTGCCTAAAAATGATTCTTTTAGTAGAAGTTGTTTAATGATTAAATATAGCATCTTGAAGACCTATTTTTTTGATAGCGTTTATTCTTCTATTTCCTGTTTATTTTTTTCCCAAGAAGATGAAAATGCCGTTAAACGCATTTTTTATAAAGATAGCTACTACCCATATTTTGTCCCTAAAGGGACATAGATCACATCTGTCGTACCCAAAGGCACGACTTTAAAACTGAATATTGGTGTGACCCATATTTTGTCCCTAAAGGGACATAGATGATGGAAAAAGCAACATGATCATGGTTTTAATGTAAAAATAAGTTCCTTTCCAGGTGCCAAAGTTGTTTTCCCGTTTTCTTTCACTGAACAACCTGAATTTGACATAAAGCAATCGAATATCAACTACATGCGCTATTGTGGGGAGGCTCTTCCGATGGATCGGGACCACAAAGATCATTAAGTCCCTAAAAGCGTTGCCCTGTATGGAACCTTGGTATCGCGATTTATTTAACAAAAAGTTTTGAAACACCTTGTACTTTTAATATATAAATTCCATTGGATAAACTACTTACGTTTATTTTTCCAGATGTATTATCTATAACGCTTTCCATTACAGTTTTTCCAAGCATATTTATAATCTTAATGTGCCCCAATGGTTTGTTTTTTAATGAAACGTTCAAATAATTTCCATTAACTGGGTTTGGGTAAAGCTTTAGACTTTCAGATTTTAAATTTTCATTAGAAACACTTAAAGTTAAGCTTCCTCCAAAACCAACAATAGTCCCAACATCTGAAATTTTATAAGGCGTAAAAGTACCTCCCGAATTTAACTCTTCGGCTCCAGCATCAAAATTAGCTGGTCTAGAGCCTCCTGTAATGTCTTTGGTCAAAAAAGAGTAAGTGCCCAATCCATAATCTACAGCCGCACTTCCACTAGCAATTCTGTAAAAATCAGTTCCGGAAGTTAGCAAACCTGAAGTAACGTTGATGTTACCTGTTGCAGTTACAGACCCGAATGAATCGAATGTGCCGTTTTGTTTTATATTATTCTCATACTTTGAAGAAGCACCCGTTAACTGCGTTGTTACTTGAATTGCTCTTTCAGTATTTTGATACATGATATTATTAGCAATTACCACATTTTGGGGCGGCTGATTTTGAGTAGAATTAAATGTGGCACCAACTCTAATACCTAAATCGCAATTTACAAAGGTGTTATTTACAATGGTCGCATTTTTTACTTGGTAATATCCATTTAAGGGGCTATTTAATATACCATTATGAATATTAATACCTGCAAGACCGCTGGTTGACGAATTATTTGGGTACTTAGCTACGGTGCCTTCAACATAATTATTGTAAATTTTATGGTTTTCACCCATTACCCGAACACCTCCACTAAATGAGTGACCATTTGCTAAAAAGAAGTTATTAAAAACTTCACAATTATCGCCATGTCTCAAAGTTAATGCGCCTGAATAATCTGCGAATGTATTATTATAGTACTTATTGCTTCCACTTTTATTAGAAATTATCTCAATTTCACCTACAAAATTGTAAAAATAATTGTCATAAACTTCAGTAAAGGAATCTGATAAAGATGTTGCGCTATTACCAATTCTAATGGCATCCTGATCGTTATCATCATTCACTACATTAATTGGTGTTCTATCGGCAAAATAATTATGGTGTATTTTAGAATAATCTGGGTTATTATCATTTCTGTTATCATTAATAATACTACCAACACCATACTTTCCAATAAATGAACAATAGCTAATTTCATTATATTGCCCTTCTATTAACACCCATTTATAAGTTTGGGTCTTTTGAGCTTCAGTTCCATTGTAGGAATCAATCTTGATATTGGTTACTTTACAATTATTACAATCTGTACTATTACCTCTGAATTCAATAACTGGGCGACCTGTATCTATATTTGAAGGGTTTGCAAAAACAATTCCATCAATCACGATATAAGAACCACCCATTCTAATATATGATTTACCTGTAAAAGTAACACCTCCCAAAGTTTCTGCCTTAATGGTTATTGGGTTTGCGGCTGTACCGGTTTTAGCAAAATTAAGCTGAACATCTGTCCATACACCAGAATTAGCCAATATGATAGTTTTACCAGCAACTGCATTATTGATTTGGGTATTCAAATCCGTTTTATTGGTAACTGTTACGGTTTGTGCTTGCAGAATATTTCCTAAAAACAAAACAAGCAACAAGAAATAACTAGCGATTTTTTTCATGAATTTTAAGTGTTTTTTATTGATTTAACAGTATTAATATCAATTGGTTTACCAAATTGGATAACCAATTTGACAAACCAAAGATACTAAAATAAAACAAACATGCTAATAAAATAAAATAACACTATTCTGTACAAAAAAACTGTAAACCTTGAAATTCAGTTCATCAATGGCTAATTCAAAAATAATTTTACACAGTTGCTTTTATAGCTGCCTGTGCAGAAACCAAGCGTGCAATGGGCACTCTATAAGGGGAGCAACTTACATAATCCATACCTGTGTTATAAAAGAACTCTACAGAGCTTGGTTCGCCACCATGTTCGCCACAAATACCAACTTTTAAATGTTGTTTTACACTTCTACCCCGCTCGGTCCCCATTTTAACCAATTGGCCCACACCTTCTTGATCCAACACTTCAAAAGGATCGACTTTCAAAATCCCTTTTTCAATATAAATTGGCAGGAATTTACCGGCATCATCTCTGGAATAACCAAAAGTCATTTGCGTTAAATCGTTGGTCCCAAAAGAAAAGAAATCCGCAAGTTCTGCAATTTTATCTGCCATTAAAGCAGCTCGGGGAATTTCAATCATGGTTCCAACCAAAAACTCCACTGTATCATTGCGTTCCTCAAAAATTTTGGCTGCGGTACTTCTTATTATTTGTTCTTGATATTCAAACTCCTTAACGGTACCAACCAAGGGCACCATAATTTCAGGAATACAGACAATGCCTTTAGCTTTTAAATTAATGGCCGCTTCAATAATAGCTCTGGTTTGCATTTCTGTAATTTCCGGGTAGGTATTGCCCAATCTGCAACCCCTGTGCCCCAACATGGGGTTAAACTCCTCTAATTCCGCCACCTTATTTTTAACGGCCTGTAATGAAATATGCATCTCATCGGCAAGTTCTTTTTGGGTTGCCAATTGATGGGGCACAAACTCGTGCAAGGGCGGATCCAATAAACGGATGGTAACGGGGAATCCTTGCATAGCTTCAAAAATGCCCTCAAAATCGCTACGTTGCATAGGCAATAAATCTTGTAAAGCTTGTTTTCTGCCTTTAACGGTATCTGCCAAAATCATTTCGCGCATGGCCTTAATTCTGTCAACTTCAAAAAACATGTGCTCTGTTCGTGTTAATCCAATACCTTGCGCCCCAAAGTTTCTAGCAATTTTTGCATCTTTTGGTGTATCTGCATTGGTCCTTACTTTCATTATAGCGTACTTATCGGACAATGTCATTATTTCTCCAAACTCTCCGCTTAATTCGGGCTCCACGGTTTCTACTTTCCCTTCAAAGATATTTCCTGTAGAACCGTTTAATGATATCCAATCGCCTTCATGATACTCGTGGCCATCCACAGTGAGCGTTCTGGTTTTATAATTGATTTTTAATGCCCCTGCACCAGAAATACAACTTTTACCCATGCCTCTGGCAACCACTGCGGCATGCGATGTCATACCGCCTCGCGCTGTTAAAATACCTTTGGCAATGTTCATGCCCTCTAAATCTTCGGGCGATGTTTCAATACGCACTAAAATGCTGTTTTTGAATTTATTGGCTTCATCGGCAAAAAACACGATTTTCCCAGTGGCCGCTCCAGGTGAAGCCGGTAGCCCTTGTGCAATAACATGGGCTCTTTTTAAGGCAGAAGTATCAAAAACCGGATGTAATAATTCGTCCAATTTATTGGGCTGCATTCTTAATAAAGTTTCTTTTTCATCAATCTTGCCTTCTTTTAATAAATCCATGGCTATTTTAACCATGGCAGCACCGGTACGTTTGCCATTTCTGGTCTGTAAGATCCAAAGTTTACCATCTTGCATGGTAAACTCCATGTCTTGCATGTCGCAATAGTGATTTTCAAGCTTTTTTTGATAGGAATCGAGCTCTTTAAATATCGTTGGCATTAATTCTTCAAGTGATGGGTAATTTTCCGCTCTATCCGCTTCTTCAACTTTCGCCAATTCCGCCCAACGTTGCGAGCCTAATTTGGTAATTTGTTGGGGCGTTCTAACACCTGCCACCACATCTTCACCTTGTGCATTTATTAAATATTCGCCATTGAACACATTTTCGCCCGTACCGGCATCGCGCGTAAAGCAAACTCCCGTACCGGAATTGTTGCCCATGTTTCCGTACACCATGGCCTGCACGTTTACAGCCGTTCCCCAATCGGCTGGATAATTATGCATGTTTCTGTAATAAACCGCCCGGTCGCCATTCCAACTATTGAATACGGCTATGATTGCGCCCCAAAGCTGCTCCCATGGATCGGTTGGAAAACTATGTCCCGTCTGTTTTTTAACGGCATCCTTAAAATCGTAAACAAGATCTTTTAAATCTTGAATGGTAAATTCCGTATCCAGTTTAATTCCTCTTTTATCTTTGAGATGTTCCATGATTTCCTCAAAAGGATCGATATCTTCTTTTGAAGCAGGCTTCATTCCCAAAACAACGCCACCGTACATTTGAATAAAACGGCGGTACGAATCCCAAGCAAACTGCTCGTTATTCGTTTTTTTTACCAATCCAAGAACCACATCATCATTGATACCTAAATTCAAAACGGTATCCATCATTCCTGGCATGGAAACCCTGGCACCCGAACGTACCGACACCAATAGTGGGTTTTCCTTATCGCCAAAAGTAGTTCCCATTAACGATTCAATATTGGCTATAGCACTTTCTACTTCTGCTTTGATCCTTTCAACCACAGCGTCTTGTCCCAATAAATTATACTCGGTACAGGCTTCAGTAGTGATTGTAAATCCCGGAGGCACCGGCATGCCAATAGCACTCATTTCAGCCAAATTAGCGCCCTTGCCCCCTAAAAGATTTTTCATTTTGCTGTTTCCGTCGGCAACCTTGTTGCCAAACCTATACACCCTTGCTTTTACGTCTTGTAAGATTTCCATAATATTAAATTTTCAACTTTTAACGCTATGAAATTAGTTTCTAAAAAGTTTTATTTCAATGATTTATGTCATATAAACATGGTTTTTTTTTGTTATTATAAAAGCGCTTGTTTTACCATTCATATTAAATAAAGTTGTGGAATATGCCCATGTATTTGTAAATCCTATTTATTTTCATACTTTGCAATAACTAAACCGAGGCAAACTAATGGCAGAAATAACTAAACTTTTTGATTTTCCATATCATCAATTAAAAAACCATAAACTAGAAAAGGCATTCAACACCAAATATCATGGTGTTTGGAAATCTACCTCTACCCAAGAGTTTATCGATCAAGCCAATGCCATTAGTAGGGGTTTGCTGCGTTTGGATGTGAAACCAAATGATAAAATTGCCGTTATATCTTCCACCAATAGAACGGAATGGAATGTTTTAGATATTGGCGTGCTGCAAACCGGAGCCCAAAATGTACCTATTTACCCAACCATTTCCTCTGAAGATTATAAGTATATTTTAAACCATTCTGAAGCTACCTATTGTTTTGTATCCGATTTAGAAGTTCTTGAAAAAATAAATGCGATAAAAGCTGAAACAAAATTAAAGGCAGTTTATACGTTTGATGACATTGAAGGAGAAAAACACTGGTCCGAAGTTTTAAAATTAGGTAAAGACACCAGCAACCAAGCACTGGTTGAGTCTAGAAAAGATGCTGTGAAACCTACCGATTTAGCGACGTTGATTTACACCTCTGGCACTACCGGCACACCTAAAGGCGTTATGCTCTCGCACGATAACATTGTATCTAATGTGCTTGGTGCCCAACTCCGATTTCCATTAAAACATGGCGACAAAGCTTTAAGTTTCTTACCTATCTGCCATATTTTTGAACGCGTTTTTTTATACCTATACCAATATGCGAGTATAGAAATTTATTTTGCCGAAGCCATGGATAAAATAGGTGATAATGCTAAGGAAGTAAAGCCTTCCACTATGACCGTTGTTCCCAGACTGGTAGAAAAAGTGTACGATAAAATCATGGCTAAAGGTGCTGAATTGACTGGCATAAAAAAAATACTGTTTTTTTGGGCGGTAGATGTTGGAAGTCATTTTGAGACTTATAAACAAAATGGCTGGTGGTATGAACTTAAACTAGCTATAGCACGGAAACTGATTTTTAAAAAATGGCAACTAGCATTAGGTGGCAACATAGTGTTTATGGCATCGGGCAGTGCTGCGCTGCAATCGCGTTTAGGACGCATTTTTGCCGCGGCCAACATGCCCATAATGGAATGTTATGGACTTACCGAAACATCTCCTGGTGTTTCTGCCAGCGATAGAAGAAATAACGGCTGGAAAATAGGATATGTTGGTAAAATGATTGACGGTGTTGAAGTTAAAATTGCCGAAGATGGCGAGATTTTGGTTAAAGGCCCCAATGTGATGATGGGCTATTATAAAGAACCCGATAAAACTGCCGAAGTCATGACGGGCAATTATTTCCATACGGGCGATATTGGCGAAATTGATTCGGATGGCTTTTTAAAAATTACCGATCGTAAAAAAGAAATGTTCAAAACCTCTGGCGGGAAATATGTGGCACCGGCCCTTATAGAAAATCAATTTAAACAATCGCGCTTTATAGACCAAATAATGGTCATTGGTGAAGGCGAAAAAATGCCAGCAGCATTAATTCAAATTAATTTCGACTTTGTTAAAGAATGGGCAAGACGCCATAAAGTTAATTTCAGTTCCAATGAAGAGCTCATTAAAAGCGCTGAGTTGCACGAGCGCATCCAAAGCGAAATTGACAAGGCAAATACCAACTTTGGAAGTTGGGAGCAAATCAAAAAATTTGAAATAACACCTGATGTTTGGACTATTGAAGAAGGACATTTAACCCCAACCCTAAAATTAAGACGTAAGATTGTAAAAGAGAAATATGCCAGTCTTATTGAAAAAATCTATCGCCCTTGAAACCCTATTAAATTAACAATCAAGTATTTGCCCCTTTGATTATTAAATATGTTTTCAACAAAAAAACACATCCAAAATTAAAAATTACACGTTTTTTTCATATTTTTAATAGTGAACTCATTTAAACTATAAAAAATGAAAACAAAAAATTTCTTAGTTGCAGGTATTGCTGGGGGCATTGTAGATTTCTTATTGGAATGGTTATTTTATGGTATTATATTCATTTATTAATCGTTTAGTCTATTAGTTCGTATAAAACTCTTATGCGGCGTACTGGGCGTGCTCGTGATGGAAATATTTT
>NZ_JBFVFE010000089.1:0-11221 GCF_052728615.1 Mariniflexile sp.
ACTGAAATTGAGACCTGTCAGGTTTTTAAAACCTGACAGGTCTGGAACACATGAGATTATTAAACTGCTGACAATTAATTATATAACATTTATTTTTCAATTTTTGTCATGTACTTATTCAAAATGGTATAAATATACATGCGCACCTTATAACTATCATCCTGTTCTGTCCTGTAAGAATTCAATAGTGGTTGGAATTCAAAACAGGGTTAAAAAAAATATAATTGGTATTTATTATTAAAAAAATCCTTAATTCGTACCACGTTAAATTAAGGATTTTTCACATTAAACTAAAACAAACTAAACAATGAACTCATCTTACTCCCAACCTGGGTTTTGCCCAAGATTTGGGTTTTCTGAAATGGGACCAAAAAATCCCTTTCAATCAAAATTGAATTTCCATTGAAAGAGATTTACAACTAACTCAAACAAAAATTATTATTTAGTAAGGTTTGTTTCTAACTGGGTCTTGAATTTGATGGCCAATACCATTGCTAAATATATAATTATGATTATACACACCTTCCGATTCTGACGTTGCTGAAGAAGGAAGGGGAGCGTCACTATTGTTTATGCTAATCCCGTATCTGTTGGTTCTCCTAAAAGCAATAAGACCGTCTTCCCCTGGGATCAGTGTTTGAAACAAATAATCCGTATCATATTTATATAATACCGGTACTTGATTTATGTACGTGGTAACAATGTGGTATTTTAGAACTGTTCTTAGTTTCTCAATATTAGCTCTTGCCATGGTTTGAGCTGGTGTTTCACCAACTGGGATCTTATCAGACCCTGTTACTATATTAATGACATCTCCTTTACCAAGAAAGGCATTGTTATTTAATAAAAGATAGGTTCTATCTTTTGTTGCCGTCTGGTTATACTCATCAACCATACCTGCTACTTTTATGGCTTCAATCAAGTAATCGAATTCTCCAGTATTAATAGTACCATCTTCATTTAAGACGTTTCTGGTCTGTATCCATTCCCAAGCGGTCATGTTTTCGAATGGTTCAACTAAATCCAGCTCCGCATTGAAATCATAGCCGGTATTTAATTCCAAATCACATCCTACGAATAGCACACACATCGAAAAGATGGCGATTATCCTTTTAAACGATATTAATTTTATAGTTTTCATATTTTTTTATTTATTGGTTAGTATAGCCTGGAGTCTGTTCCAATAACGGATTCTCAATTAGATGTTCAAAATAAATTGGAGATAAGATCCTTTCGGGCGTTAATGCTTTTGCCGAGGGGAAGAGCGTTAAAACAGGATTCATAACTTCAAGTGTTTTACCTGTTCTCATTAAATCCCACCATCTTTTCCCTTCTCCCAGAAGTTCCAGTTGTCTTTCAACTAAAATATAATCTTCTCTTTCATCAATCGTAGCACCAAACTCTGCAAGGGTGACAGTAGGCAATAATCTGGCTGTTCTTATGTCATTTACCAAACCTAATGCTTTGTCTGTATTCAATAATCTGTTCTCTGCTTCAGCCAATAAAAGCAACATATCCGAATAACGGTACAGCACCATATCACTATCATCTAACGACGGACTATAGTTAGTTTTATTATATTTTGATAAACGCGCTTCCCCTATGGCTAAACCTTCAAAATTAATATCATCTTCCCGACTGAGAAAATAGCGCCAATCCCCATAAACCGTTGCCAATGAATCTTGGAGTTCTCCATTTGTATCTGTATAAATAACCTTTCTCGCTAATTGTGGTTTAAAGGTTGGGTATTTTGTTACCCAAGCAGTAGAATCTACAGGAAATCTTTCCCGCCATTTGATATCTAATACCGGCGAAATGTAATACGTTGGTAAACCCGCAAAAAATATTCCAAATATTCCCGCTCTATCGTTATCCAGCAGATCATGATTTATGGAAAGAATCAGTTCCGTACCTTTTTGTACTTTATCAGTACCATAAAAAGCCAGTTCATTGCCTGATTTTAAATATACGTTGCTGCCCTTGGCCGCTCCTTTATCATTTAAAAATAAATCTTGCCAACCTTGTACTGTTGTTACCAAACTAAATTCGTTTAATGCCACAAGCTTATCCAAAGCTATCTTAGCTTTGGGGTAATCTTGTAAATACATGTACACTTCTGCTTGAAGACACAAGATACTGGTTTCTGAAAATCTGTATTCATTAGCAAATTTTTCCATATAACCTTCTGCAGCTAGCATATCAGGGATGATTACCTCATTCATAATGGTCGCAGCCGCTGTTCTTGTTCGCTGTAATTCTTGGTTTTTGCCTTCAATAGGCTCTGTAAATAACGGCACACTGCCCCAAACGCGTATGGCGTGGAAATAAGCAAAGGCTCTAATGGCATGCGCCTCTCCCAATAAATTTTTATCGACCCCTGGAATTTCCGGTATGTACTTAATAGCCAAATTAGCTCTAAGAATCATTTTATAAAGATCATCCCACCTAAGTGCGCTGTTGCCAGAGGTCAAATCGTTATTTACAAATTCCAACCTGCTTGATGACCCTGCGCCCTGTCCTCCTCTATAATTATCGGCTCGTGTTTCACCCCATAAGTAAAGGTTTTCCTTAAATGTTTTTTGCATCCCGTCATATAGCCCTGATATACCAGTTTCGGCATCTCCTGGGGTTTTCCAGAAGTCTTCAGAACCAATTTCACTTTCAGGTTGTTCGTCGAGAATGCTATCACAAGATGTGCTTATTGCCAACACGGTTAGCAGTAATAAAGCAATCTTAAATTTGAATTTTATGTTATGATTTTTCATTTTTTTCTTTTTAAATTCTTAAAATTGAACGCGCATTCCAAATATGATGTCTCTTTTATTTGGATACCTCAAATTATCCACACCTGGTTCCAATGGGTTACCTCTAGAACCTAATTCTGGATTATATCCCGTATAATTGGTCCACGTAGCTAAATTATTGAAAGATAGGTTGAACGATATCGCTTTAACCCAATCCACTCTGTCTGTAAAAATTTTTGGCATGTCATAATTAAATCTTACGAACCTAAGTTTTATATAATCCCCAGGTACCACATACAAACTATTTGGTCTTTCCCTTTGTTGGGATAATTGTTTTAAAATCGGATATACCGAAATATCCCCCTGTTCTCTCCAAGAATTGTTTATATAATCTGGCGAAGGCGTTGCATTAGAAGAAAATAAACCGTTACGCACTTCATCGTAGCGTCTGTGGATATCATTACCAAAACTATAATCAAACAAAAAGCTCATACTAAAATTTTTGTATCTAAAATCATTTGAGAAACCTCCAAAGGTTTTTGCCACACCATTGCCAATAACTTGGCGGTCCTCTGTAGTTATATCTAAATCGCCATTTAAATCATCCCAAATAAAGTCTCCACCTTTAAGAATTACACCCTCGTTTGTAAGTTGACTTACATTCCCCGTATATGCCTGACCGTTTAGGCTGTAACTTGTAAATGTGCCATTTTCATCAAAATTTGGGGTCAGGCGATCACCACCATCTGTGTAGGCGTTTGATTCATCATATTGATAAACTCCAAGGTTTTTATAACCAAAAATGTTACCTATGGCCGCTCCCTCTTCAATTAAATAATCTCCCGACAGGAATGAGGTCCCTCCTTTCAGCTTTAATACTTCATTTCTTAATAGAGTAATATTGAATGAACTGTTCCATGAGAAATTATCGGTACGTATTACTGTACCGCTAACGCTTAAATCGATACCTTCATTTCTTACGGCACCCACATTTTCCCTGACACCTGAGTATCCAGATTCTTCAGGAAGCGGAACTGTGGCAAGAAGGTCTGTGGTTTCCTTTCTCCAAAAATCCACACTAAAATTTAAGCGTCTGTTTAGCATATTCAAATCCATACCAATATTGGTGGATGCCGTACTTTCCCAACTTAAATCAGGATTACCTAATCTAGTGGGTGCTACTCCATTTACCCCGTTATATTGTGCATTCGGCAAATAAGCCCCTATAAATTCATAATCACCTATACTTTGGTTCCCGGTTTCTCCGTAACTGGCTCTCAATAACAAATTATCAATAAAATTAACATTTTGCATAAAGCCTTCTTTACTTAGTCTCCAGCCAATTGTTGCCGAAGGAAAATAGCCGTATTTGTTATTAGTTCCAAACCTAGAGGATCCATCTCTACGAAGGGTTGCTCCAAATAAATAGGTGTCATCAAAGTCATAATTAACGCCCCCAAATAGTGAAAATAAATTACTCCTTCTATTTTCCCCCGAATCAAGCGAAAACGTGAGCGGGTCGATATTATTAAAAGTTTCAATGGCATCAGATCCGAATTTGGCACTTACATCAAAATCTTCCAACCAGTATTTTTGAATTTGCATACCACCAAAAGCACTTAATGAATGTTTGCCAAATTCTTCTTTGTAATTTATGAAATTTTCCTGTTGTATATCATAGGTCATTCTGGTGTCTTGAGCTCCTCTTGGAATCATACTATTCGGATTTTGTGTAATTATAGGTTCAAAATCATTGTCCTTATTAAACCTAAAGTTAATACCCAAAGTGGATTTAAAGGACAGCGTAGGTAAAAAGCTGTATTGGGCATAATTAAAAAGTTGTGCTCTATAATTTCTGCTACGCAATTTTCGTGCGTTAACTTCCGCTACTGGATTTTGACGTCCTGCAATTTCTGGCGTATAGGAACCATCTGGCTCAAAAACAGGAAAATAAGGAATCCGTTCCACCATTTGAGCAAATACTTGACCCTCATCTAAACCAAACTGATCCTCAAATGTTAGATTTAATTTGGTGCCAGCTTTAAAATTTTTAGACGGCGTTAAATCCAGTTTCAGTAAACTATTTATCCTTTTGTATGATGTGTTAACAACCACACCTTCTTCATTTAAGAAACCCGTGTTCCAGTAAAAACTACTTTTTTCACCACCACCACTTAATGCTACATTAAATTGGTTTCTTACAGCCGTTCTGGTAATGAGGTCTTCCAGATCAAAAGAGTTTCTCTGCAAAAGGCTTAAAGAGTCACGTTCATTGCCCGTAAGCGCCAAGGGGTTGTTTCCTCTTATTTTTTCGTAGAATCGTCTCTCATTTGAATTTGCCAATGGCAGACCACCAATTAAGTTAGTAAATGTGGTAGATGTTGTCACATCTATTTTAAAATCACCACTTCTACCGGTTTTAGTGGTAATTAGCACCACACCATTTGCTGCTTTCGATCCATAGATGGCAGCAGTTGCCCCATCTTTCAATACTTCTAAAGAGGCAATATCATTGGGGTCAATATTGTCAATATTGTCTAACTGTTGGCCGTCCACAACATATAGTGGTTCGGTACCACCTTGGGAAAATGTAGAAGTTCCCCTAATTTTAATATCAAAACCTGCGCCCGGACCTCCGTTTGTTAATATCTGCACTCCAGATAACCTACCTTGTACAGCATCAAAAGTGCTAACAGGGGTCGATTGAATAATTTCTGATGCTTTTACAGACCCAACCGCTCCTAGAACTTTTTCCCTGCTTATGGCTGCATAACCAATAACTACCACCTCATCAAGAAATTCTGTATCCTCTTCAAGAACTACGGTAATAGCAGTTTGGTTCCCTATAGCGACCTCTTTGGTTTCAAAGCCTATATAAGAAAAAACCAAAGTTTTGCTTCCAGGTGCTAATAATAGGGAAAATTTACCATCAAAATCCGTAACAGCACCTTGTCTTGTGGATTTTTGTAACACATTTACACCTGGCAAAGGAATTCCATCCGCACCAGATACCATACCAGTAATTTGTTGTTGTGCCTGTAGATTCATTGCCGAAAAACTGGAGAACACCAGTGCGAGCACTAGCACCATTCCAGAAACCGTGCCTCGTTTTCTAAATTTTTGTTTCATCATTAGTTTGAGTTTTAGCATATAATTAGTATTTAATTGGTTATTATTAGATATTTAATTGGTTATTATTAGATTCATTAATTAGGACTGTAATTTAAAACGCATCCCCAGTATATCTGTCCTGTTATGATTTGTGTATGTATCCATGTTCTAAAAAGGGATAAAATAGAGCATTGCCAAAAAAATGATCGCTATAGCAACCAATAGCACCAACTCTAAAAAATTGACTTTTATATTTTTCATGTCTCACGTAAAAACAAAGAATGGTTTAGTCTAAACTTTGGTTGAAATCAAAAAAGTTTGTTAATATTTTCCCAAATCTATCTTAAAAATGCACTGAATAAGTCCCAAATAAGGGGTTCTAAAATTTCAATGGGTTTATTTTATACTGAAATTTGATCCTATAATTATTGAAGAGTAATTGGAAAAGAGTAATAAACTACCTCGACCCCAAGGTACGAGGGATTAATCCCGATAACTATCGAGACCAAAAAGTCAAAAACTAAATTCCAAAAAAAAAAAAAAATGAGGCAAACCTCGGGGTATTAAACCCTGAAAAATGAATAAATGGGAGGTGGTTAATTTTAATACATTTGCCTGTGTTAAGAGTCTGAAAAGGTTTTAGCATAATCCGTTGGCGATTTTCCAAACTTTTCGCGGAAACTTTTACTAAAGTACTTTGGGTTTTTAAAACCTACTTTATAGCAAATTTGAGATACATTTATTTTTCCTTGCTCCAAAAGTTGAGCACTTTTTTTCAACCTTACATGTTGAACGAATTCCTTGGGCGTAAAATCTGTCCAAGCTTTTATCTTTCTGAACAAATCCGATCTGCTAACTCCGAGTTCTTCACAGAAAAAGTGGGTGTCAAATTGTTCGTTGCCTATATTGTTTTCAATAATCTGCAAAGCTTTTATATACAGTTTTTCGTCCAATGAAGACAACACCATATCATCTGGCTGTAGTGCTTCTATTGAATTCATTTTTTTCTTTAAGCGCGATATGGAACTCAATATGTTTTTGATCCGCAATTTAAATTCGTTCACATTAAATGGCTTACTTATATAATCATCGGCACCACTTTCCAAACCCTCCAACTTAAATATCAATGAGGAACGGGAGGTTAGTAAAATTACCGGTATATGGCTTGTTCTTATATCCTCTTTAACCAAAGAGCACAACTCGGTACCTGTCATTACCGGCATAATAACATCACTTACAATAACATCTACCTGTTCTTTCAGGGCCATTTTAAAAGCTATTTTTCCGTTTTCGGATTCTAAAATATTATAATCCTTAGCCAATAGATTACGCATAAACTTGCGCAGTGGCTTATTGTCTTCTACCAAAAGAATGGTTTGTTTTTCTTCTGAAACCCTGTTTTCGAGAATATCATCTTCAAGAATCACTTGGGGTTCTTCTAACTGGTTTTCATATTGCGATAGATCGTCACTGAACTTAAAATCTTGGATAATCTCAGTGTCCTCTAAATGCGCTCTGCCCAAAGGAAGTTGTACCGAGAAAATAGAACCTGTATCATTTTCATTGCTGCGTACATTAATTTTTCCTTTATGTAAATCGACAATATTTTTAACAATGGATAAGCCTATGCCTGTGCCTTTATTATAATCGTTATCTGGTTTTCGGTTTATGGATAATTCAAAAAAACGTTCAAAGATTTTATCGCGGTATTCTTCTTCAATCCCAACACCTGAATCTTCTACTTGAATATTTATTTTTCCTGCTTCTTCAATAATCCTTAACGCTATTTTACCGTTTTTTGGGGTGTATCTAAAGGCGTTTGATATCAAATTATAAAAAACCCTTTCCAACTTATAGCGATCATAAAAAACCAGGATCTCGTCGGCTGGGGTGTGAAAACCAAAATCATAATTCCCATCTTTAGCGTACTCGGAAAAAGACAGATAAATTTCTTTTAAAAACTTAACAATGTTTCCTTCGGCAGCTTCAAGCTTCACTAAATTGTTTTCCAACTTCCTAAAGTCCATCAAGCGGTTGATAAGTTGTAGTAAATGGTTGGAACTGCTTTCTATAACTTTCAACTTTTTGTACATGGAGCTACTGCCTCTATAATTTTCCAATATTTGATGTAAAGGCCCCAAAATTAGAGTTAACGGTGTTCTGAACTCATGCGAGATGTTTGTAAAAAATTCGAGTTTGGCTTTGTTAACTTCCTTTGTTTGTTCTACTTCAATTTGCTCTAATTCCAACTGATGCTTAAGTTTGGTTCTTGATTTTAAAATATTAAGCAAATAATACAGTATAAAAAAAATGAAAAGCCCATATAACATAAAGGCCCACCACGTGCGCCATGGCGCAGGATTTACTTGTATTTTTAATGTGGTAGGGACATCATTGGAAACACCATCACTGTTAATGCCTTTTACCTCAAAAGTGTAATCGCCTGGGTTTTGGATGGTGTAAGATGCCGAATTGCTGGACGTTTTAATCCAATCATTTTCCAAACCTTTTAAGCGGTACCTATATTGGTTACTGCTTGAATTAATAAAATTTGGAATAGAAAAAGAAATGCTGAAATTACCTTGGTCGTGCGAAAGTTCTATACGCTCTGTATAGGCTATAATGTTAGAGAGCAATTGACTGTCATCATTCACAGAAATGGATTTGTTCTTTATTTTTAAATCTGTAATGATAACTTGGGGGGCATAGGTATTTTTTATTAATTTATTGGGGTCGAAATAAATAACACCCGTAGGGCCTCCAAAAAAGAATTGGGAATTACCAATGCGCAAACTGGCGTTGTTATTGAACTGGTTACTGGGCAAACCATCCTTTTGTGTATAGGATGCCATAATTTTTCCATCGGTAGGATTATAGTTAATAATACCTTGGTTGGCACTGCTAAACCACAAAGTACCTTTATCATCTTCAAACATGCTACGCACCCCAATCAAGGGGGTATTGTCAACTTGTATGTTTACAGGTTCAAAATTATTATTTACAAACTTAAAAAGACCATATACCTCTGTGCCTAACCACATAACACCGTGCGAGTCCTCAAATACGGAGGTTGTGATGTAATCTGTTTTTAATTCAGGATCATAAAAATAATTTTTAATGGCTCCATGGGTATCAATAACATTTAAACCATTGTTTGTGCTTACCCAAATATTGTTTTTAGAATCGATTTCAATGTCCCTTATAATAGCATTAGACAAACCCATTGGTTTTGTATTGGTATCAAAAACCTTATATGATTTATTGGTAACATTATATTTAATTAACCCTTTGCCCAAAGTACCTAACAACATATCTCCATCGCTGTATTGCTGAATGGTGTAAACGCCTATATCTTCCATATATTCCAGCAGATCTTTGGGCAATGGTGTACTATCAAAATGTTTGGTAATAATATTATAAATGGCAAATCCATTGGTATAAGTACCGATCCATAGTTTTTTATCTTTGGATAGATACAGGGCTTTTACGTTATTGTTTTTAAGCTCTGGAGCATTTATTGTGTTTATGTAATCCATTGTGTTCGTACTTGTATTTAAAACAGAAACGCCCCCGCCTTCTGTTCCAAAAAAAATAAGGTTCTTGTAATTGGCAATAGAGCTTACTACCTTAAAACCTAGTCCTATATTTCCGGGCTTTTGGGTAATGTTGATAAAATTTACATTGGATTTATCCCAGATGTTAATACCGCCATAATACGTTCCCACCCATATAGAGCCTTTGTTATCTTTAAATAAGGCTTTAATAAAATTATCGTTGATTAATTCATTATCATTAATATCACTGGATAAGATTTCTATATTTTTGGTTTTATCCGCTATTTGCAGGCCATTATAAGTACCCATCCACAGTTTGCCGTTATCATCAAAAAGTAACTGTCTTACATTTTTATTTTTGCCTCGTAAAGTTGTTCCATCAAAATAAGGTCTTAAAACACCCTTATCAATATCATATTCCAAAACGCTTTGGGCTCTTGTACCCAAAAGTAAATGGCCTTTGGCGCTTTCTACCATATCTTGTATGATAAGCCCCTCGGTGCCTTCAATTGTTTTAAATTGATAATCCTTTGCTGTTTTACCAACCAATTGAAATAAACCTCTAATAGTTCCAACAAAAACGTCTCCTTTCCCAGTTTCAAGAATGGATAATACCTCCATATCATGTAAGAAAGACTTAAATGAATCTGTGGATTTATCATATATTGAAAGTCCGTTACGTGTTCCTACCCACAGTTCTTTATTGGATAATTCCTTGATTGTTCTTATAGCATTGCTTATCAGGGACGTGCTGTCCTTACTTGTAAAGTATCTTTTAAAAGAATCTTTTTTGGGGTTGTACTGGTTTAGCCCTATGGATGTGCCCACCCAAATAAAACCAGAACTATCTTGTTCCAAGTAAAGAATATCATTATTGCTTATTGAGGAAGGATTATCTTTTTCGTTTCTATAAACTGTAAATTCCGTGCCATCATATTTATTTAATCCATCACGGGTTCCTATCCAAATCTGACCTAAATTATCTTGATAGATTGCCATAGCCGAACTTTGCGACAAGCCTTCGCCAGTAGATATATGATTGAACTTATAGGTTTGATTTTGAGAAACCCCAACCCATGAGAAACAAAGAATAAGGAATAAAACGACTAATTTAGACATTGTTGAGATTACAAGAATTTGATTAAAGTAAAGATAATGAAAGCACACAGAATTTTTAAATCTAAATTCTTTTGAATAATGCACATACCCAATGGTGCAAATTATTGAATAAACTGGTTTAAACTTTTTTTAATTATTGTCCGACTAAAGATTATAGACCGCTTCGCTGTTAGGCCCGATAGCTATCGGGAAAAGAAAATAGACTTGATTCTAACTAATTGAAAAACAATATAAAACCCTGTAAAGTCAATGAAACCAATACGATAAGTCATCACAAAATATTTTAATCGGACAACAATGACTTTTTTTAATTATTTCTAAAAGAATATCAGATAAACTAAAGTCAAGATACTATAATAGTTCTCGACTGCGCTACCATTGACAAGTATTTTATATATTTGACTTTCAAATATTTAAATAGTGCTCAAATTTTAAAAACACCCCTAAAGTCCCCTCTAGGGGACAATCCATATATTCAAATTTTCAGTTTCAAATTCTATTTAATTGTCAACAATATCGCTTGATAAATTTTTTTTATCTGTTGCCTCGAACAGACAATGAGACCAATTTATATATCTAAACGGTATAAATCATTCGCAATTTTTTAATCACAACGCATTATCCATAATCTCCTGAACCACCTCTGGGTTTAAAAGTGTGCTGGTATCGCCTAAATTACTGGTTTCCTTACAT
>NZ_JBFVFE010000090.1:0-11101 GCF_052728615.1 Mariniflexile sp.
TCCTGCGTTAAGTAGGGTTTTTTTGTTTTAATATTAATTTTAACGTGTAATCTAAGTACATGACAAAATTAATTTTGGAAAGTAAACTACTCGTAATTTTCAGGATAACCAAGACCTCACAGATGTTATTCCTTTGGAAGACAAGTTGTTGATGATTGGGGGCAATACTTTGTACCAATATAATTATGTACAGGATGGTGTGCAACTTATAAGTTCGTTCCCCTTAAAATAACTTTGTGCATAGAATAAAAAGATAAAAAATCCTGCGTTAAGTAGGGTTTTTTTGTTTTAATATTAATTTTAACGTGTAATCTAAGTACATGACAAAATTAATTTTGCAAAGTAAACTACTCGTAATTTTCAGGATAACCAAGACCTCACAGTTTTTAACACAGTATCTGTGAGGTCTGAGTAACGAACAAGCCGTAAAACACCAAATGTGGGCGGTTTATATTTCTATCTAAAATTTTTGTCAGGTACTAAAACGTGTAATATAAAAATTAGTTTACTTTTATATTTCGAAGAATTAAAATTAACCAAACAAATAAAAATGAATACCATTGATGCACTATTAGAAAAAATTGACAAAGCCAAAAGTTTGGATTTTGGTACTATTTTCAACCAATCCATTGAGTTATTTAAAAAAGTATGGGTGCAAGGATTGGTTATACGTTTGCTGATTATGATTTTAATGTTGCCGTTTTCTCTTATAATGTATATTCCAATGATTTCAATGGGTTTGTTTGATCCAGAAACAATTCAGAATATGGAGGATTTTAAACCGCTTATTTTTATCCCTTTAGGCTTATTTGGAATTTTATTTATGTTTTTTGCCATAGTGATTGATTTTGGCATGAAAGCGTCATTTTATAGAATTTGTAAACTAAAGGATTTAGAGGAAATGGGTGCGGATGATTATTTTCACTATCTGAAAAAACCGTATTTAGGAAAAGTTGTTAAATTGTCCCTAGCTACTTTCGGAATTACAATATTGGCAATGTTACTATGTGTGATTCCTGTTTTTTACGTGATGGTTCCGGTTACTTTAATGAATGTTATTTTTGCTTTCAACCCCGAATTATCAACTTCTGAAATAGTAAAGGCAGGATTTAGACTAGGTAATAAAAAATGGTTGCTGACTTTTGGGTTGCTATTTGTTTCATTTATTTTAGCTGGATTTATTGGTTTGTTATTGTGCTGTATTGGGGTTTATATAACACTGTCTTTTGTGTATTTACCATTATACTTTATATATAAAGATTCTGTTGGTTTTGATAAAAAAGAAGTCAATGAAAGTTATGGAATGTCTTACGGATAAAATGTAAATTCATTAAAAAAGACCGTGTTTTAACTGTAAAATGCGAGCTTTTTTATTTAAGGAAAATACAGATAATCCCGAAAATTAGGCAGATAAACTTTTTTTCATATACATTTGTATATTTAAGAAAAGATACAGATAAAAATTTAGTCTATATCTTTAATTGACGAATTTAAATTACAAGGAGCATTATGAAAGTTCTATTAGACATAAAAGACAGCAAGGTTTCGTTTGTGATGGAACTGTTAAGCAGTTTAAACTTTGTAAAGGTAAAACCGCTTACGGATGAAAAAGCAGGACAGATGAGCAATATTCGTGACGCCGTGGAGGAGTTAAAACTAATTAGACAAGGTAAGCTAAAGGGTATTTCTGCTAAAGAGTTGTTGGATGCCCTATAATATTATTGCTGTTCCTAAATTCAAAAAGGAACTTAAAAAACTGGCAAAAAAATATTTCTCTCTAAAAGATGATTTCTCAGCTTTATTGAAAACTTTGGCAGTTGAACCTGAACAAGGCACAGCTCTTGGTAAAAACTGTTACAAAATACGTCTTACCATAAAATCCAAAGGAAAAGGTAAAAGTGGTGGAGCAAGGATAATTACCAATATAGTGATTTCTGAAACTACTGTGTATCTGCTTTCTATCTATGATAAGTCAGATAAAGAAAACTTGACCGATAAAGAACTGAAGGAACTTTTAAAATCTATACCAGAATAAAAAAGGATCACAGTCATGGGCTTTTTTATTTAAGTAAAACACAGATAATCCCTAAAATTAGGCTGATAAACTTTTTTTCATATACATTTGTAGCTTCAAAAAATCAAGTATGGCGAAGAATTTAGTAATTGTGGAGTCTCCTGCAAAGGCAAAGACTATCGAGAAATTTTTAGGAAAGGATTTTAAGGTAGAGTCTAGCTTTGGGCATATTGCAGATCTGCCTTCAAAGGAGTTAGGGGTAAATGTAGAAGGTGATTTTAAACCAACATACGAAGTTTCAAAAGATAAAAAAACGGTTGTAAAAAAACTGAAAGACTTAGCAAAAAATGCCGATATGGTTTGGTTGGCAAGTGATGAGGATCGAGAGGGAGAAGCCATTGCATGGCATTTAGCGGAAACTTTAAAGTTGGATAAAAATAAAACGAAACGTATCGTATTTCATGAAATTACTAAAACCGCAATTCAAAAAGCGATTGAAAATCCACGAGGTATTGATTATGATTTGGTGGATGCACAACAAGCGCGTCGTGTATTGGATAGAATTGTTGGGTATGAACTATCGCCCGTATTGTGGCGCAAAGTAAAAGGTGGGTTATCGGCAGGACGTGTGCAATCCGTGTCCGTTCGATTGATTGTGGAGCGCGAGCGTGAAATCCAGAATTTTACGGCGGAAGCATCTTATAGAATTGATGCAGAGTTTTCAAACGAAGCAGGACAAACCTTTAAAGCGAAGTTACCTCGAAACTTTGCGACTAAAGAAGAAGCACAAAAATTCCTGGAGAAAAATGCAAATGCAAGCTTTAAGGTTTCAGATTTAGAGAAAAAACCAGCAAAAAAATCGCCGGCAGCTCCTTTTACCACTTCAACATTACAACAAGAAGCGTCACGTAAACTCTATTTTTCTGTGAGTAAAACCATGACGATGGCACAACGCCTATACGAAGCGGGACTAATTACCTATATGAGAACCGATAGTGTGAATTTATCAGATGAAGCACGAAACGGCGCCAAAGCGGAAATTGAAAGTGCTTTTGGTTCAAAATACAGCAAACCAAGAAATTATACAGGAAAAGCCAAAGGGGCCCAAGAAGCGCATGAGGCGATCCGGCCTACCGATTTTGCAACACATTCGGTAAATATTGATAGAGATCAAGCCCGTTTATACGATTTAATTTGGAAACGTGCCATTGCATCGCAAATGAGTGAAGCAGAGTTGGAACGTACCAATATTAAGATAACCGCTTCCACCCACCATGAAAATTTTACCGCGAATGGAGAAGTCATCACGTTTGATGGATTTTTAAAAGTGTATTTAGAAAGCAGTGATGATGAAGATGTGGAGCAAGAAGGCATGCTTCCGGCTATGAGAACGAATGAGACCTTATTAAATAATTACATCACAGCAACAGAGCGTTATACGCGTCCGCCATATAGATATACTGAGGCTTCGTTAGTAAAGCAATTGGAAGAATTGGGTATTGGTCGTCCGTCAACCTATGCACCAACCATTTCAACCATTCAAAATAGAAATTATGTTGAAAAAGGAGCTGTTGAAGGTGTAGAACGCCATTATTCCCAACTTACATTAAAAAAAGGGGTTGTAAAAGATAAACTGCTGACTGAAAAAGTAGGTTCTGATAAAGGAAAATTAGTGCCGACGGATATTGGAATGATTGTAACCGACTTTTTAGTGAATCATTTTGAGCATATATTGGATTATAATTTTACCGCTAAAGTTGAAGAGGATTTCGATAACATCGCCGAAGGTAAAGTAGATTGGACTAGTATGATGAAGGAATTTTATAAAGACTTTCATCCACAAGTTGAAAATGTTCAGGAAAATGCCGAACGGGAATCTGGTGAACGTGTTTTAGGAACCGACCCAAAAACAGGAAAGCAAGTAAGTGTGCGTTTAGGGAAGTTTGGGCCTATGGTACAAATAGGAACTCCAGATGATGAGGAAAAACCACAATTCGCCAGTTTAAGCCCAGACCAACAATTAAATTCCATTACGTATGAAGAGGCGATGGATCTGTTCCAACTTCCTAAAAATTTGGGCACCTATAAAGGTGAGGAAGTTGAAGTTAATAACGGGCGTTTCGGACCTTATGTTAAGTTTGGCGATGCGTTTGTTTCCTTGCCAAAAGGCGTTGATGCTTTAAGTGTAGAGCTTGAAGATGCCATTGTTTTAATAAAAGAAAAGCAGGAGGCAGATGCACCTATTTATACGTATAAAAAACTGCCGGTTCAAAAAGGGAAAGGACGTTTTGGACCCTTTATAAAGTGGAACAATATGTTCATTAATGTGAACAGTAAATATGATTGGGACAATTTATCGGATACCGATATTGTGGAGTTGATTGAAACAAAAATCCAAAAAGACATCGATAAAGTAATCCACAATTGGGAAGATGAAGGTATTCGTGTTGAAAAAGCGCGTTGGGGAAGACACAATGTGCTAAAAGGCAAAACCAAGGTGGAACTTGATAAATCCATTGATGTGTCAAAAATGACTTTGGAAGAAGCCAAAGCGTTGATTGAAGCGAAAGCTCCAAAGAAAAAAACCACGAAGAAAAAAGCGCCGTCAAAGAAAAAATAATTTTATTAAGGCTTTAAATTATTGATAATTACACGTGTACAGAATTAATAAATTAGAGTTTTTTGTGGATTATTTTATGGAAACGGTATGTGTTAAGTCGTTAATTCTTAAGATATTTGTCCTTAGCCTTAATGAAAATCAAGTTAGTAGGTAAACCCGTTGCACATTCATGAATTTTAATTTCCTCTCTCCTGTATCAGATATTGTTTTAGCTCATAACGAGTTACTTTCTTTACAAGCATTAGGCAGAAAAATAAGAGTACATTCTTCCCAAAAAGGAATTCCGGATTTAAATGGTGTCCAAATGGCCATTTTAGGAGTACTGGAAAATAGAAATGATGTTAATTATATAGGTGAAGAATTTCAATTAAACGATATTCGAAAATCGTTTTATAGTCTGTTCCCCGGTAGCTGGAATGTTGTAATTGCCGATTTAGGTGACATTAATAAGGGAGAAAGTGTGGAAGACACCTATTTTGCCTTAAAAACCACCATTGCTATTTTAATCAAAAAAAACATCATACCTATTATAATAGGAGGAACACAAGATTTAACCTATCCTAATTACAGGGCCTACGATACCATTATGCCCATGGTAAATATTGTAAATGTAGATGGTAAGTTCGATTTGGGCGATTCAACCAAGCCCATTAAAAACGACAGTTTCGTAGGTAAAATAATTTTAGATCAGCCGTATAACCTTTTTAATTACGCCACTATTGGCTATCAAACCTATTTTAATTCCCAAGAAGAAAAAGATTTGATGGATAACCTTTATTTTGAATCGTATAGATTGGGAGCAGTTTCAAAAGACATCACCTTGGTAGAGCCCGTTATGCGCGATGCCAATATTGTAAGTATCGATTTAAGTGCGGTTAAAGGCTCTGAGGTAAGTTTGAACCAAAAATTTTCGCCAAACGGATTGGATGGGAAGGAAATTTGTGCCATTGCCCGTTATGCCGGCATTAGTAATAAGGTGAGTTCATTTGGTATTTATGAATATAAACCATCAAAGGATGATGACATGACCTCTATGCTCATTTCCCAAATGCTTTGGTATTTTATTGAAGGTGTTAATTTTAGAGTAAAAGATGATAATTTTTCAGATGAAAGAAGCTATCAAAAATTCATTACTTTAGTGGACTCCCAAGAATTGGTGTTTTATAAAAGCAATAAAACAGGCAGGTGGTGGATTGAAATCCCTTTTTTAACAGAAATTAATAATAAATTGAAAAGACATACGTTATTACCATGCATGCACCAAGATTATCAGGATGCGTGCAACAATAAGGTGCCCGATAGGTGGTACAAAGCATTTCAAAAAAACTGCGTTTAGTAATATTTTATAGCTAAAACGTTTATTTCATCGGTAAAATGTTATTTTTTTACGATGAAACGTAAATTTTTTTCATAAAAAGTTGTTTTTTAAAAAATATATAAATATGTTTACGCTCTCAAATTAAAGCTTAAATAATTAACCTCGAGTTTTCTATGGATATGAAGAAGTTTATATTATTAACCGCAGTATTAACATTGCTAGCTAGTTGTGGCTCTAACGATAAGGGCGAACTAGTGGGTGTCAAAGGAAAAAAATGGCATCCAGAAAAACCTTATGGAATGGAACTCATTCCAGGTGGTGCATTTATAATGGGTAAAGGAGATGACGATTTAGCTGGTGTACAGGATGCCCCTGCAAAAACCGTTACTGTTAGGGCCTTTTACATGGATGCTACAGAAATAACAAATAGCGAGTACCGCGAATTTGTTAATTGGGTTAGAGACTCCATTATTAGAATGAAGTTGGCCATTTTGGCCGATGAGGTTGGAAAAGTGCCCGAAGATGGAGGTATTGGGGAATATGCATTTAAAGATGCAGATACCGCTAACATGTCCGTTTACGAAAAGTATATGTTCGAAAACTACACCGGTTTAGGGCCTACAGGCTATGAAGGCAGAAAAATCAATCATAAAATCGATTTGATTTTTGATACCGCCAAATATCCAGATGAATATTATACAGAAGTGATGGATACCATGTATTTGCCTCTGGAAGATTCATATAATGGACAACGTACATGGGATACAAAGAAGTTTAAATTCCAGTACAGCTATATGGATATCCAAGAAGCAGCTAGAAATAGAGGTATTAAGCGTAGAGATGCCATTGTAAAAGAAGAAATAGAAGTGTATCCAGATACCGCAGTATGGATTAGGGATTTCGCTTATTCTTACAACGAGCCTATGCACAACGATTATTTTTGGCACGATGCCTATAGCGAATACCCAGTGGTAGGCGTTACTTGGAAACAAGCAAAGGCATTTTGTGAGTGGAGAACCATCAAGAAAAACTCCTATCAAAAATCCAGAAAAGGCGCTGCCATGGTAAATACATTCAGATTACCATCTGAAGCAGAGTGGGAGTATGCCGCTCGTGGAGGTCTGCAAGCTGCAACCTATCCATGGGGTGGTCCTTATACAAAAAGTGATAGAGGCTGTTTTATGGCAAACTTTAAACCTGTAAGGGGTGATTATGCGGCAGACCAAGCATTGTATACCGTAGAAGCTAAGTCTTACGAGCCAAATGATTATAATTTATACAACATGGCAGGTAACGTAGCCGAATGGGTAAATGCATCATACGATCCGTCGTCTTATGAATTTACTTCAACAATAAATCCAAGTGTGAACGATAATGAGAACCAGCGTAAAATTGTAAGAGGTGGTTCTTGGAAAGACGTTGCCTATTTTTTACAAGTAAGCTCACGGGATTATGAGTATGCAGATTCTGCAAGAAGCTATATTGGTTTTAGAACCGTTCAAGATTACATGGGGACACAAGTAACGGGGAAAAAGAAATAAAACCAAATAAATTTTAATCAAATCAATAATAAATAACCTATTAATTAACCTACTTAAGTATTTACTTAAATTAAAAATCGAAAATTATGGCAAAGTCAAAAGCAAGTAAGAAGTTCATGAACATGGCTTACGGATTAGGAGCAGCAATTGTAATTGTTGGTGCATTATTCAAAATTATTCACTTTGAAATAGGACCTCTAACAGGTAACGTTATGTTAACCATTGGTCTGGTAACAGAAGCAATCATTTTTGCGCTTTCAGCATTTGAACCAGTAGACGATGAGTTGGATTGGTCGTTAGTGTATCCAGAATTAGCTGGTGGAATGGGAAGTGCAAAAGAAAAAGAAAACCCACAAGGTATATTGGCTAAAAAATTAGACGAGTTATTAAAGGACGCTAAAATTGATGGCGAGTTAATGGCAAGTTTAGGAGATAGTATTAAAAACTTTGAAGGTGCAGCAAAAAATATGTCATCAAGCGCAAGTTCTATCGAAGCATCTAAAAAATATGGTGAGGAACTATCATTGGCAGCAGCTCAAATGGAATCCTTAAACAGTTTATACAAAGTACAATTGGAGAGTATTAGCAAACAAGCAACCATTAATGAAGAGTCTGTTGAAAATGCGGCTCAATTAAAAGAGCAAATGAAATCGTTAGCATCAAACTTATCTTCATTAAATGGCGTATATGGTGGCATGTTATCTGCTATGAACAAAAACTAATTAGGGGTTAATATACCCAAATTTAATTAACCAAAAAACCTAATTAACATGGCAGGAGGAAATTTATCACCCAGACAGAAAATGATTAATCTGATGTATTTAATATTTATAGCGATGCTCGCATTAAATATGTCTAAAGAAGTGCTTTCAGCATTCGGATTAATGAACGAAAAGCTTACAGAATCCAATCAAGCATCATCAATGCGTAATACAGCATTTATGACAGGGTTAGAACAAAAAGCTAACGATCAACCAGAAAAATTTGTACCCTTAAAATCTAAAGCAGATCAAATTGATGCATTAGCAAATAAATTTGACGCTTATTTAGAAGGTTTAAAGACTAAAATGGTTGCAAAACTTGATGATCCTACCGATTATGAAATCATGGATAAAGGCGATTACCTTGATGAGAATTTCTTTAAAGGTGATAAGCTTAAACCAGCTGGACAAGAATTTATGGATCAAATGGCATCTTTTAGAGAAGGGGTCATTAAAATTTTAGGCGGCGAAAAAGGTATGGAGACGGTTGTTAAAGATGTAAAAGAAAAATTTAACACAGATCCCGTAAAGCGTGGAGCAGGTACTGTACAATGGTTAGACCATAATTATAAAGGTTTTCCTCTAGTAGCCTCCTTAACCAAAATGACACAGATCCAGGCAGATATTAAAACCACTGAATCTGAAGCATTGTCAAAAATGCTGGCAGGAGAGCTTACTGGCCAAGTAGCTATGACCAACTATACAACCTTAATGCAAACATCAAAATCCGCTTATTTTAACGGTGAGCAATTTGATGGTCAAATTGTATTGGGCCGTACAGATGCATCTACAAAACCTAGTAGAGTTGAATTGACTCTAGACGGAAGAAAACTTGCTCAAGATAAAGATTTCACTTTAGATGGTGGAAAAGTAATGTTGAAAGTTGGAACAGGCGGAGTTGGAGAGCATAAAATAGAAGGGAATTTATTCTTTTTAGAAGATGGTAAAGAAACTGCGGTACCTGTAAAATCATCATTTGCTACAGTTGCTAAACCAAATGCAGCAACTATTTCTGCCGATAAAATGAACGTGGTGTATCGTGGAGTTAAAAACCCGATGACTATTTCATTTGCAGGTATTGCTGATAACAATGTAAACGCATCTGCTGAAGGATTAAGTAGGGTGAGCGGAAGTAAGTATATTATGGATGCCACTAGAATTCAAGGTAGAGAAGTTACCATCAACGTTACCGGTAAAATTGATGGACAAACTGTAGGCGATAGAGCTACGTTCAGAATTAAAGATTTACCAAAACCAACAGGAACCATTAGAGGTGAAGACGGCTCAGTAAAAATGCAACGTAATGCGCTCGATATTTCAACCGTGGGCGCTAAATTTGATGATTTCGATTTCGAATTGCCATTAAATGTAACCGGGTTTAAATTTAAAGTGCCAGGGCAACCAACCATTGAGGTAAATGGTAACAAGCTTGATGGTAGAGCTAAATCGGCATTGTTAAAAGCAAAACGAGGAGAAGATGTTCAAATATTCGATATTGAAGCTAAAGCTAGCGGTGTAAGTGTGATACTTAAAAAAGTATCTCCAATCATTATCGAGATTACGAACTAAAATATTTGTATTGCTTATAGGGATTATTCCCTAATAATAAAATGAAAAATAAGATGGAACATCCATAACCAATGTTCGGAATTATAACGAATTATTTTATGGATGTTACATTCCAATATTGAAGAACAATAAATATAAGCACATGGATTTGAAAAGTTTTTTATTAACCGTTACAACTGTTTTTGCAGCATCGGGCGTATTTGCACAAGCTAATATACTAAATGCAAAAAGCCCACAAGAAATAGGCGTTAGAACAGATGCTCAAAGGGCAATTGACAACGATAAACCATTGGAATATGGTTATGTGGACGATAGAGACATCCTTTTTTCTAAAATGACCTGGGAAAAAGTTATTTTGGATGAACGCGCCAATTTTCCGCTGTACTATCCTATAGATACCAATAATATTGGTAGTGATAGACGTTGTTTGTACGATGTGCTTATGAAAAGCGTTAAAAACGGCAGAATAAAAAATATTTATGATGATTCTTATTTTAAATCGAAACGTACTTTAAAGGATATAGAAGCTTCATTGGTTAAAATTGACACCACCGAGTTAGGTGTTGAGCAATTAAATGCCGGTGAACAATTATCTGCGGAATATATCAACAGAAGGGATATTACGGCAGCTGATATTGCAGAATATCATATTAAAGGACTTTGGTATTTTGATAAGCGTCAAGCTGAAATGAAATACAGATTATTGGGAATTGCTCCGGTTGCTCCAGATGTTAACTTTATTGATTCTGAAAATCCTGATTTAGTGGAATTGTTCTGGGTATTTTATCCAGATGCCAGAGAAGTGTTGCACGAAGCCAAATCGTTTAATAACAAAAACAGTTCTATGCCATTTTCATACGACCATTTGTTGAATGCAAGACGTTTTCAAGGTTATATTTATAAAGAAGAAAATGTTCAAGGCGATAGAGCAGTTACCGAGTATATGTCTGAAAATGCTTTAATGCAATTATTGGAATCCCAAAGGATTAAAGAAAAAATCAGGGATTTTGAATTGGATATGTGGACCTATTAATTAGAAATTCTTAAAAAACAATAAATAACGCCTGCAAATTTTGTGGGCGTTTTTTTTGTTCTCAATTAGTCCATTAACTTTTTTAAGAACGAGCGTGTACCGATTTTTCGGTATGTCCGAAGGACGGAAGGGCTAATAAACAAATACTTAAACAAATTGAACCACCTCGTCTTCGGTTTCCTTTTCGGGGAAACCGAATCCACTCCTCCTTGAAAAAAGGAGGAGAGTTATAAATCGGGAATACA
>NZ_JBFVFE010000091.1:0-10482 GCF_052728615.1 Mariniflexile sp.
TAAATCGGTCATAAAAACTACTTTTTTTAAATCTAATATATACGCTTTTTTTGAAATATGCAATTTGTCGTGCACCCCTCTTTGAACTGGTTTAAACTTTTTTCAATTGGCTGCAAAATGATATTTTTACCTCACTTTTCGTCTTTTTATAACTCCGTAACGATGCTATGCGGTGGATAGGGCGGGCAAAGTGAGCCACTTGCGGCGGATGAAAGTGAGTATAGCAAAGTAAATGCCCAAAATCTATAATGAAGCTATAGGAAAGCTGTTTCAGGTAAATATCGCTTGACTTTATTTTTGCCTTTAGGAATCTCTTTAAGTACCGCTCTGTGGTATCCACTAATCATCAACTTGACAATTAGTGGCTTCGATTATGACTTAACCGACGTTTTAAGTTTTAAAACCCGTTCTTTCTGTCGGCTTATTCTTTTATAGGCAATAGCCTTTTGTTCTTTTTCGAAATCCTCGATTGGAATACTGCCGAAACTTTCTGCAAGACCCCTTAATGCTATGGCTTCACTATAAGTTGGTAAAGATGATTTGAAAGCATCAAAACCTACATTGTTGATTATGATTGCCATGTCATCCTTTGTCAGTTCCATAAGTCGTTTTAGGAATCCAGCAGAACCCTCTTTTTTATATTTGTTAATATCCAAAAGCTTACCGAAGTGTTCCTTCTTTGGCCAACCCAATGCATTCCATAATATCAACCTGTTTATTTTTTCTGTGGCATCACCATGTTTGTGTTTTCCAATCACGGTCAATTTTTCAGTATCACACATGGTTTCAATGATGTGCTTATGTACTTTTTCGTCATCCAGTTCCAACATGCGTTTTGCTCTCTGGTGAATTTTATCAATTTTGACATGAACGCTTTCCTTACTTTTAGGATCCATTGATTTTTCTTCTTGTTTCTTTGTCAGTTTAATGGAAACGTATTTTCCATGGTCGTAACCATTGATCCAAAACCCTCTGATTTTATTTTTTCGTTTATCCTTTCCGTGGATCGTTTCAAAATCATCATAGTTTACCAGTACATGGATACCAAGTTTTTTCAATTTCTGTGTTAGTTCATCATCTGTATCTTGATGTTTGGACCTTATTAAATACACGTCCTCAGCATTATTGATAATACCGTCAATTTCATTTTGGATATGTTTTTCTGTTTTACTGCTGAAACATAGGTTGTCGAAACACCTGTCTTCTTCCTTGACATCGGGAAACAAGGAACAATTTGCTTCGGAACGCTTGGGGCAATTGATGCATGCGCCTGCTTTCTTTACCAATTTTTCGTCAAGCGGATTAAAGATCGCTTTTGATAACAGTGCCGTAATGTTTGAATCGATATAGCTTTGAAGCTGTTTGGCCGATTTTATCTCGCCGCTCCAATCGCTGGCATTTTCAGCCACTTCTTTTTGATATTTCTTATCCAATCGCGCAATGATCAATGCCTTTGAGAGATTGATTTCATCCTTAAAAAACAGCTTTTTCCATTCAGCGTTTAGATTGTTCAAACTGAGCCTTTGCAGAATGAACTTTTCAGATTTGGCGATTTTGGTTGCAATATCCTCGATGCCATAATTTCCTTTGTCAATCATCAGTCTAAACGTTTCCGCTTCACGCAAGGGATGCACATCCTCTCTTTCTAGATTTTCGATGATCTGGGCCTCTAAAGCTTCTTGGTCGTTCAAGTCCTTGATCTGGACAGGTACGGATTTCAAATCAATCAGCTTGCAGGCTCTTAACCTTCTTTCTCCGCAGACGAGTTCATACCCTTTGTCTGTTGGTCTTACAAGCAACGGTTGAAGCAGTCCGTTTTCTTTGATACTTTCAGCAAGTTCCATGATGGATTGCTCGTTGAAATCGCTTCTCGGATTGGTTTTACTCGTTGAAATTTCAACCAGATTGACCTCTTTCAAATGTTCGGTGATTGTTTCCATAAATTTATAGTTTTAGATAACTCCTTTTTTTTGCATTTTTTCAATAATGGATATTAGGAGTTTTTTGATTTATGTTGGAATTGTATTAAGAAGTTGAAAATTTACAGATAGCTAGTCCATGAAAACGATACAAGCGGACTTAAGCCTAAAATTTGAGTGTTTAATGGTGTGTTCGTTCCAGAAAAATGTAACGGGATCAACAAAATGAAAGTATTGAATTTTAGGCTTGTGTCCAAGACCTTTTTCGAACGAAGCGCTTTTCCCGAAATGGAGCTTTTTGCGGAATGGAGCGGGAATGGGCTGAGGAATAAAGATGAAGAAGTAATGTTTATTGATAATTAACAATAATTAACCCGTTGTGCATTATGATTTAAAATAAAAAAGCTATTCATCTTTCTGATAATCAGTAACTTATTTAAGATATAAAACATTAACAATGAACAACTTAAATGCAAATTAAAATAGCACTTTTTCAAAAATGGTCAGACAAAATACTTTTCATTAACCTATTTTCACTTTATTATCGCCATTTTATCCAGTATACAATGTTTTATTTAAGAAGAAAAGGCTATTTTCTGGATTGTTATATAAATAAGTGGTTTTAGGAACTAACGGCCTTCTATCTAAAAACTCTACTGGATTGTTTATATATAATCGAAATAGGTCTGTTGACCTCTTTTTTGTTGATTTTTATTATAGTCCATGTTAAACCAGTAATAGATATAGACCTCTAAGAAACATTAACTGCTTCATCATTAAATAGCATATCAAGTTTAAATAATGTACCACTTTCCACCACTTTAACAGATGACCCCTTCTAGAAATAGCTCCAATTACAAGAATATTCAAATCATACAAAGCTATTTTTTAAATCGATCAGGAGAAAGCGGATTTAAATTTATTGAAGGGTTTTTATCGTCGATTAACTCTGTAACAATTTTACCAGTAACAGGTCCTAAACTCCAGCCCATCATAGCATGACCTGCAGCTATTATTAAGTTATTGTAGTTACTTGTTTTTCCAATAAAGGGAACGCCATCTGGAGAAACAGGTCTTAATCCTGATGTAGCATTGGCCTTTTCCTCGTCATTGATTTCAATGTCTTTATAAAACGTTTTCACAGCTTTAGCAATAGCTTCAACCCGTTCTTTTCTTATAATTGTGTTGTTTCCTGAAAATTCCATGGTTCCTGCAAAACGTGTAAAATCATCCATTGGTGTAATGGCCGTTTTTGCTTCAACTAAAATGGCTGGCATGGTTATGCCTGTAGGCCTGTGCACATCCATACTATATCCTTTTCCTCCTTGTATTGGCACTTTTAAATTTAATAATGCTGCCAACTTTGTTGTCCAGCAACCACTTGCCAAAACAAAATAATCAGCTTCAAAAATATTTTTTTGGGTTTTTACCGAAACAACCTTGTTATTTTTCACACCGAAGTCCTTAACCTCCTGATTCATGTGAAATGTTGCACCATTGTTCTCTAACCAAGTTTTCAAAGACACCATAAAATGGTTTGGCGTAGTATGCGAATCACACTTATAGTGAACAGCACCGATAACGCTGTCCGAAAATACAGGTTGGATTTTTTGCAATGCAATTTTATCAAGGAAAGCAACATCCAAACCTTCTTTAATAGCACGTTCAGCAATATTATGCTCTTCTTCTTCACTTTCAGGTGTGCTAAATGCCATTAAAACGCCTTTTTTTTCATAATGAAAATGAAAATCCAAAGAGGCCAATAGGTCTTCATAGAGCTGTTGACTTTTTAAATTAAGTTCTTTTATAACAGGGATATATTTTTCTACATTAGATTTTGTTGCAGATTTTTTAAACTGCAATACCCATTTAAAAAAATCCAAATCCAATCGAGGTTTAATATAAAAAGGGCTTGAATTATTAAACATCCATTTTATACCTTGTGTTATTATACCAGGGGCTGCTAGTGGAATAAAATGACTAGGGCATATATATCCTGCATTTATAAATGAAGTACCCGTTGCAATATCACTTTTATCAATAATAGTAACCGAATGCCCTTCTTTCAATAAGTAATATGCACTGCATAACCCCGAAATTCCGCCACCAACTATAACTACTTTTTTCATTTATGAATCGCCTAAAATTCAATGCTAAATCACTTGAAATCCATGTGCGTATGGATCATCATCATCTATAACAATAGTATTGTAACCCGTAACTTGTGCCCATCCTTGGATACTTGGTATGATTGCTTTTTTACCAGCTAAAGTGGTTTCTTCTTCTATACGACCAATAAACTTGCTTCCTATAAAACTTTCGTGAATAAAAGGCGCTCCCAATTTTAGTTTTCCTTTGGCATGCAATTGAGCGATACGCGCAGAAGTTCCTGTTCCGCAGGGTGAGCGATCTATTGCTTTGTCTCCGTAAAAAACAGCATTTCTTCCAGAAGATGTTGGATCTATTGGGTTGCCTGTCCATAACATGTGACTTATATCTCTAATCGTATCGTTTTCAGGATGAACAAACATATTAGGATACTTAGCATTAATACGATCTCTAACTACTTGAGAATATTGAATGATTTTACTAGCTGTAAAATTGTGCACCCCACTGAAGTTTTTTTGAGGATCTATAATAGCATAATAATTTCCGCCGTAAGCAACATCAAAAGTGATTTTACCGAGTTCTGGGCAATCAACACTTAAATTTTCTGTGGCTAAATAAGATTTAACATTCACTAATTTAACCCAATCTACCTTTTTGCCCGTTTGCTTGTATTCAATATCAATCAAACCTGCTGGTGCTTCCATTTTAATCTTTCCAGGTATTTTTGGGGTAATCAACCCTTCTTCAATAGCAATGGTAATGGTGCCTATAGTTCCATGTCCACACATTGGCAAACATCCCGAAGTTTCCATAAAAAGGATAGAAAAATCATTTTCAGGGTTATGTGGCGGATATAAAATACTGCCACTCATCATATCGTGTCCGCGAGGTTCAAACATTAAACCTTTACGGATCCAATCGAATTCTTTAAGGAAATGTTGGCGTTTTTCACTTATGGTCTTACCTATAAGATGAGGGCCTCCACCAGCGATTACACGAACGGGATTCCCGCAAGTGTGAGCATCAATACAAAAAAAAGTTTTTCTTGCCATTTCTTAACTTAAAAACACTTTTAAAAGCACCAGTATATTTAGATTAAATATTTTTTAATGCTTTAGGAAGCAATGCATTCGGAAACGATTGGTAACTAATTGGTCGTACCCATCTTTTTATAGAATTGGTTCCAACAGCTGTAAACCTTGAATCTGTTGAAGCTGGGTATGGACCACCATGCTGCATGGAAGGACAAACTTCTACACCGGTTGGCACACCATTAAAAATAATTCTACCAACACGATTTTCCAGCGCATCAATAATTTCTTCAAGGTTAGAATATTCTTCTTCTTCAGCAATTATAGTTCCTGTTAACTGACCTTCCAATCCGTTAATTACCTCTATGAGTTCTTCTTCATCTTTACATTTTACGACTAAAGAAAAAGGACCAAAAACCTCTTGGTGTGTTTTCGGATTGTTTAAAAATTCTGTCCCTGATACACTCGCTATTTGTGATGCAGCATAGTTATCTTTTAATTCACCTTGAATTTTAGCAACAGTCTCAACTCCACTTTGTGCTGTTATGCTTGAACTATTTTTATTGAAACCGCTTTTAATATTTGGGTGGAGCATACATTGTGGGTCTATGGCAATTGTTTTTTCGGCTAAATCCTTTATAAAATCTTGGGTTTCATTACTGTCAATAGTTAATATTAAACCAGGATTTGTACAAAATTGACCTGTTCCTAATGTAATTGAACTGGCATAAGTGCTGGCTATTTCTTCATACCGGTTGGCTATGGCTGCTGGTGTTATAACCACAGGGTTAATACTTCCCATTTCTGCAAAAACAGGAATGGGCTCCTTGCGTTGTGAAGCTAAGTTGAAAAGTGCCCTACCTCCGGCAATACTTCCTGTAAAACCTACTGCCTTAACTTTTGGATGGTTTGCCAAAGCTGTACCAACTATTTTTCCACGACCCACCAAATTTGAAAACACACCATTTGGCATCCCCGTTTTTTCAGCAGCTTTGATAATAGCAGATGCAACCAACTCTGATGTACCGGAATGCATTTCATGTGCTTTTATAATTACAGGACAACCAGCAGCTAATGCACTAGCGGTATCGCCTCCAGCTGTAGAATAGGCCAAAGGAAAATTACTGGCTCCAAATACTACCACAGGACCAAGAGGAATTAACGTTCTTCTAAGGTCTTCTTTAGGAAGTGGTTCTCTGTTGGGCTCAGCTTTGTCAATAGTGTTTTCTCGCCAATCATCATTTGAAATTAATTCGGCAAATGAGCGTAACTGAAAAACAGTTCTTCCCCGCTCTCCAATAGCCCTTCCTTCAGGAAGTCCTGATTCTGCTGTAAAAATATCTATTAATTTTTGGTCCAATGCTAAAATCCCATCTGCTATGGCATTTAAAAAAGTGGCTCGCTTTTTACCTGATACCTTGCGGTAAATTTTGAAAGCTTCCCATGCTAATTGAACAGCTTCATCAATTTCATTGTCTGTAGCTTCAATAAAAGCTGTTGCGTTTTCAATATTTAGCTTAGGATTTATTGTTTTGTGGACAATAGTTCCTTTTCCGCTCAATTTATTTCCAATATAATTTTTGCCTGTAATCATGGTTTTATAAATTTTTATAATCTGGTAATCTAGGTCTGTTTTTCATTGCCGTGGTTATTATGTTTAAAACACGTGCTCTCTCAGCTCCTCGTAAAGGTAATCTTGGAGCTCTTACATTTTCTGTACCTATACCTGTTGCAACTTCTGCTAATTTAATGTTTTGTACTAATTGAGGACTAATATCCAACTCTAATAAAGGCATAAACCATTTGTAAATTTCTAAAGCTTCATTAATTTTTCCAGCCTTAACAAGTTTGTAAATAGCAACTGTTTCTGCTGGATAGGCACACACCAATCCTGCAACCCAACCATCTGCACCTATAACCAAACTTTCTAACCCAAGTGTATCTACACCCGTAAATACTTTATAACGATCTCCAAAACGATTTTTTATACGAATAACATTTGTAATATCCCTGGTAGATTCTTTTATGGCCTCTATATTTTTATGTTTTGCTAATTCTTCAAACATCTCTATAGTGACTTCTATTTTATAATCTACTGGGTTGTTATAAATCATAATAGGCAGGGAAGTATTTTTAGCAATTTCGGCAAAGTATGTTACAGTTTCAAAATCCGTGGCCTTATATCTCATAGGAGGTAAAAGCATCAAGCCATTGGCACCAACAGATTCTGCGTGTTTTGCAACAGCAATTGCTTGTTTTGTACTTTGTTCTGCTATATTAATAATTACCGGAATTTTTCCTTTTGTTATGGATAATGTAGTTTTTATTAAAACTTCCTTTTCTTCCTGCGTTAAGGTACTGGCTTCACCAAGGGTACCTCCCAAAATAATTCCATGCACACCAGCTTCCATTTGAGCGGTAATGTTTTTTTGAAATATAACAAGGTCCAATGTATCATCGTTTGTGAATTTTGTTGTTACTGCAGGCATAACGCCTTTCCAATCTATCATAATGTACAAAATTTATTTACTAATATGGGTTGATTTTATTGATTTAACAGTGTTTTCTTGTAAGCAGGATCCCAAATATCTTTGTACTCAACTTCCTTATTTTGCATGAGTTGCCTATGAATATAAGAACAAACATCCATCCAATCTTTTCCTTCATCCCATAATGGATCCATTAGTTGAGACTTCCAGGTATCATAATTAGTCATTATTTCCTTAAATTTCTTGGAATCACTTTTTGAAAGGTCCTTTGTTTCCCCTAAATCTGAGGTCAAGTTATACATAACGGAACCATAATTATCAAGACTAACAATTTTATAATCGCCAATCCTTGCAGCCGATTTATCCAGTTTTCTCCAAAAAAGTTGCTCATGGGGATTGCCTTTCTTTTTACCTTTAAGATATGGTAGTAAATCTGCTCCGTCCAAAAGAAGGCTTTCAGGTTTTTTAATGTTAGCAGCAGCTAATGATGTTCTAAAGATGTCTAAGGAAGAACTAAGTCCATTAAAAGTTTCATTACCTTTTAAAACAGCTGGCCAACTTACCACAAAAGGCACACGGTGTCCGCCCTCAAATTCATTTCCCTTCCAACCTTTAAGTGGGCCTTCTTTGGATTGATTGTTATGCGCCCCGCCATTATCACTTAAAAAGTAAATCAAAGTATTCTCCCGCTCACCTAATTCTTCCAATTTATTTAATAATTTTCCAACATTTTCATCTAAAGACCATGTCATGGCCGCCAATTCTTTTCTTGGATGATCTTTAAATTTCTCTAAATCTTCCTTTTTGGCATGCATAGGCGTATGAACTGCATTGTAGGCCAAATACATAAAGAAAGGTTTGTCGCCACTCTCTTCTACATACTTTACAGATTGATCTCCCAACACATCCGTCATATAACCTTCAAAGATGACGCGTTCTCCATTGTGTTGAAGCATTTGTTCTTTGGTCGGATTTTCAATAGGGAAATAAGAACGGCTTCCAGCTATAAAACCGTAAAACTCATTAAAACCTCTTTGATTTGGATGGTCTGAAGGGTCTTCACCCAAATGCCATTTTCCCAAAGCATAGGTGTTATAACCATTGTTTTTAAACACATCTGCAATAGTCACGACATCATCACTCAAACCGATTCCACCGGTACCGTTGGCCTCAAAACCAAAACGTTGTTGGTATTTACCGGTAATCAAACCCGCTCTGGAGGGTGCGCAAACGGTAGCGCTCACATGGGCATCGGTAAACTTAACGCCACTAGTTGCTAGCTTGTCAATATTAGGAGTTGGCAAATCTTCACTGCCCATAAATCCAAAATCAATGTACCCTGCATCATCTACCAATATGACTATAACATTGGGCTGCTTTGTTTGCTCTTTTTCTATCTTTTCATCTTTTATCTTAGACTTGCAACTTAAACAAATCAAAATCAAAAGGGCAAAACATGTAAAAAGTTTGATCATTCTCATTTTCCTTATTTTTTAGTGTTAAAAAAACTTAAATCCCACTCAGGATACCATTTTATGATTGGTTTGTCGTCTTCAAATTCAATAGGTAGCCAAACATACCTGCCATCTATAGCGTTTTGGGGGTTCCATCTATCAGCCATAAACACAAAGGCATTTGGCTTACCAATAACGGGAAAAATATAAGTGCTTTGACTTTTAAAGGTTGTCTTTTTTTCTTCTTCTGTTCCTCTTACCGGGTTACCAAGGGATTTCCAAGGTCCTAACATATTATCTGCCACGGCAGATCGTGCAGGGTTTGGCGCCCAACCTGTAAGTCCTGAGGTTATCATATAATATTTACCATCATTTTTAAAAATTGCCGGTGCTTCATTACGTCCACCAGGAAAGACACGAACATAGTCTCCGCTAAGCGATAAATAATCATCTGATAATTTTGAAATCAACAAGGTTTCATTTTCTTCAGAAGCTGTAATATGATAAGCTGTACCATCATCATCTACAAAAAGTGTCATATCCCGGGACATTTGCCCTATTTCTAGATCACGTTTTATAAATGCTCCTGCTTTTACTTTTTCTTTTCGATTTGGGTCTTCACGACCAGTTATAGGAACCATTTCCTTTAAACTTTCAGCATCAAGATTTTGGGGCCATACCCCTGGATTAATTCTAAAACTTGAAATATATTCATAAGGTCCTGTAACGTCATTGGACACGGCAACGCCTGTAAGGGCCGCATCGTAGCCTTGCCCTTTTAGTTCATGATGAAACCACATCACATATTTACCTGTCTTTTTATTAAAGATAACCTTAGGTCTCTCAACAACACTGCCTTCAATAAGCATGGAAGTTGAATCTTTTTTCATGGGCAATGCAATGCCTTCATTTTTCCAGTTGTACAAATCCTTAGAAAAATAAACACCAACGCCTACCCAAGATTGGTTTCCGCGTCCTCCAGCCACTTTGTGTTCTCCAAACCAATAATAGGTATCCCCTACAATGGTTATACCGCCACCATGTGCATTGATATGGATGCCATCTGTATCTTCCCAAATGGCTCCTGGCTTAAAACTTGCATATTGTTTTTGGGCAAATAAAAAAGTAACCCCAAACAACAATACCATCAGTTGTAAAATATTTTTCTTTTCTCTATTTAAACTTATATCAAAATTCATAATTCTTATTTAAACGTTAGGGTTTGTTAAGAAATGACCTATACATTTTGACTTGCTCTTTTGCGCATTAACTTCGTTAAAAAGCCTCGTTGTAGCTAAGGCTATAACTGTGTTTTTTGTCTAGTTAACACACAAAATAGCGGCGTCAATTCTATACACTTTATTTCTTAGCAAACCCTTGATTTTGACTATATCCTTAAATCTGCAAGCGATTAATTTGCTATTTTAAACATTTATTTTATGTGGTAAAAGTAATCTTTTCGGATAATTTTTTTGACTTT